>JBGQHA010000362.1:0-3009 GCA_041497735.1 Dehalococcoidia bacterium
TCACCCGCCCTTGACCCTTGTCGCTTCCATCGATACACTCCGCGTCGCGGAGGCAGATTGCCTCCATATCGTTTGTCTGTCTACGCATTCGATCAGCAGATGAGGAGCTAACGATGGGACTGATCTTCCTCGTGCCGGTAACCGGCATCGGCGCCATTCTCTTTGCCCTGTGGCTGGCCTGGGACGTGCTGCGCCGCCCGACGGGAACGCCGCAGATGGAAGAGATCTCGGGCATGATCTTCGAGGGCGCGATGGCGTTCCTGCGACGGCAGTACCGGACCATCGCGATTATGGCGCTCATTACCGCGGTGGCGCTGTTCTTGATCGTCGGGTCCGTCTCCAATGGAGTGAAGGAGATCACGCTGCAAGGTGGCGTGCCGGAGTTCGGCAAGACGGTCACGGGCCGATGGCAAGAGGCGCTGATGACGTCCATCTCATTCCTCATCGGCGCGTTCTGCTCGGGGCTGGCGGGCTTCATCGGCATGTACATTGCGGTGCGATCGAACGTGCGGACGGCGGCGGCGGCGCAGGTGAGCCTGAAGGAGGCGATCACCGTCTCGCTGCGCGGCGGCGCCGTCTCGGGCTTTCTCGTCGTCGCGATGAGCCTGCTGGGCGTGTCGAGCATCTTCGCCGTGTACAGCAAGCTGCTGGGGAACCCGCCCCAGATCGCGCCGTTCTTGATCGTGGGCTTCGGCTTCGGTGCGTCGTTCGTGGCGCTCTTCGCACAGCTTGGCGGCGGTATCTACACGAAGGCCGCCGATATGGGCGCCGACCTCGTCGGCAAGATTGAAGCCGGCATCCCAGAGGACGACCCACGCAACGCGGCCGTCGTAGCCGACCTGGTGGGCGACAACGTCGGTGACTGCGCCGGCCGTGGCGCCGACCTGTTCGAGTCGATGTCGGCGGAGAACATCGGGGCGATGATTCTTGGCGTGGTGATCTACTCGGTCACCGGCAAGATCGAATGGGTGGTCTTCCCGCTGGTGCTGCGGTCGTTCGGCATCATCGCGACGATGGCCGGCCTGCTCTCGGTCCCGGTCTTCGCCTCGCGCGAATCGAAGGACCCGATGCAGCCGCTCAACGGCGGCTATTACGTGGTCTCAGCGCTGTCGGTGGTCGGGCTCTTTATCGCTACGAAGGTGATGCTGGGCGACGCGTGGTACTGGTTCTTCTTCTGCGGCCTTGTCGGCATCGGGACGGGCATCGCATTCGTCTACATCACGCAGTACTATACGTCGGGGAGCTGGCGTCCCGTGCAGGAGATCGCCAACGCTTCGAGGACCGGGCCGGCGACGAACATCGTCATCGGCGCCGCCGTCGGTTTCGAGACGACGGCGGCGACCGCGGTCACGATTGGCCTCGCGCTGGTGCTCTCGTTCTGGTTCGGCAGTCGCGCGCACATCATCGGCGTGCCCGGGTTCTCCAGCGGCGTCTTCGGCACCGCGGTTGCAACGATGGGCATGCTGATGTCGGCGGCGTACATCCTGGCGATGGACACCTTTGGGCCGATCACGGACAACGCGGGCGGCATCACCGAGATGTCCGGCGCGCCGGAGAGCGCGCGTCACATCACCGACGCGCTCGACACGGTGGGCAACACGACGAAGGCGCTCACCAAGGGCTACGCCGTCGCTTCCGCCGGGCTGGCCGCATTCCTCTTGTTCAGCGCCTATCTCGACAAGGTGAAGGAGCGGTTGGGGCTGCCGCTCACCACGCAGCTCCCGATCGACCTCTCGAACGTCGATGTCTTCGTCGGTGCGCTGATGGGCGTGATGCTCGTGTTCCTGTTCAGCTCGCTGACGATCCGCGCGGTCGGCCGCGCGGCGGGCACGATCATCGAAGAGGTGCGGAGCCAGTTCCGCAACGATCCGGGCATCATGGCCGGCACCTCGCGCCCGGACTACGGCCGCGCCGTCGATATCACCGCGCGCGCCGCCCTGCGCGAAATGGTGGCACCGGGCATTTTGGCCGTCGGCATGCCGATAGCAGTCGGGCTGATCTTCCGCTACCTGCGCAACACGAACTATGGCGGCCTGCACGACTCGGGCGGCTGGCTGGCCGTCTCAGGGCTGCTGATGGTCGGGACGATCGGCGGCATCATCCTCGCGACGTTTTTCAACAACAGCGGCGGCGCCTGGGACAACGCGAAGAAGTACATCGAAGCCGGGAACCAGACAGATGAGAATGGCAACGTGGTCACGAAGGGCAGCCCTATCCACGCTGCGGCGGTCGTCGGCGATACGGTAGGCGACCCGTTCAAGGACACGGCAGGGCCGTCCCTGCACGTGCTGGTGAAGCTGCTCAGTACCATCACTCTGGTGTTGGCGCCCCTGTTCATCGCCTCGTAGTTTCCCTCAGCGCCACGCTCAACGGCCCTCGCCTCGCGAGGGCCGTTTTTCGTTCCTGTTCGCCAATCCGACTGCATGGCCGCTCGCCCGAAGCCGATACTTGCTTGGGAATACAAACCTAGTCAGAGGAGCTCGGTGGCGACCCGTAATCGCACGTCTGTTCGTTCTGCACAGGCAAGCCGGCAGCCGGCCGAACCGCCGCGCCCCGTCGAGCTGCCCGCGCCCTCTCGAGGGGAGCTTGCCGTCGCGTTCTCGCAAGCGCTCGACCTGGCGGAGGGGCGCCCGGCGGGCCACGCGGCCCGAGTCTGCTACATCACGCTCAGCCTGGTCCGCTCGCTCGGGCTGCCTGCGGAACAGCAGTGCGCCGCGTTCTACGCCTCGCTTCTGCACGACGCAGGGGCGGCTTCAGCCTCCGCGGAGACCTGCCGGCTCCTCAACCTGAGCGAGCAAGCCATCTTCGGCAATCGCCCTGGGGAGTCGCCGCAGCAGCTCGGGCTTGAGCTCGCGCCGTCGAACGCCACTGCGGTCGCGAACGTCCTGCGAACGCATCCCAAGCTCGGTGCCGACATCGCGCGCGAGCTTGGGTTCGACAAGGAAGTCCAGAAGGCGATTGAGTCCCACCACGAGCGCTGGGACGGGCAGGGCTACCCGCGCGCGCTCA
>JBGQHA010000363.1:0-3009 GCA_041497735.1 Dehalococcoidia bacterium
CCCTAGCACCGGGTGAGGCCTCTTTTTTCGCCAGCGCGACCGGACGCTACCGTCCGGCTGGACTTCTTCAACTTCCTCATAGTCGAACGCGCCGCCGCTCACGATGACTCTGATCCCGAACGTGGATGCTGTAGGGCGACGGCTAAGAGAATTTCCGCGATGCTCTTGAGAACCCGTGAAGGAGCGCCGACGCGTCGAGCACTATTGAACCGCGGAGGGGTGGTGTGCTGCGGCAAAGAAAATACGACCCCTGCGCCTGAGGCCCGAAATCTGGCGCGTGGGGCCGTTAGACTGGCTCGTATTGGGGAGAGCCGCTTATGTGTTTGTCGGCTCAAGTGTACGGCCTCCAGCCGGGGTGTTGTCAAGCCGCTTGCGAGCCTCCTTGCTGCGCACGGTTATTTCCCAGCCGTCAGTAGGGCAGATCGCGCGCCCGTAGCCGTCGGTTTCCGCCAGCCAGCGCCGGCACTGCGGACAGCGGAGCTCGACGATGCCGCTCATCCCCGGGTGGGCAGGTTCCGAGTTATTGGGGGTGGAATGGACAAGGACGCGATCCTTCCAGGCTCTGGCCTCGAAGGGCTCGCGTCCCTTATGTGGAAGACTAGTCTTACTTCGCCGCCTTCATCAGAGTAGCTCAAGAAAGTGGCTCCTGTCCGCCGGTGGCAAGACAAAAGCCGAATGGCGCTAATCTGTGGCGGTATGGTCAAGGGTATGACCTTCTAACGAGGAAGGTGCCATACCCAACAGTATTACGGTACGCTCTTGTGTTCTGTCCGTCAAGCCTTCGACGACGTCTCACGATCCCAGACTACGGCCAGGATCTATTGTGAATAGTTGAGCTTTGGGGGTTCTGCTACGTTGGTACGTTTAGGTGCGTCTGCGCCGACCTGCTCGCAGAGCTGGGAGATCGATTCCCAGCTCTCTTGCTAGTGGTAGGACCGCATTGCGAACCGCTAGCGGCGACACACTCGCGGCTTCCGCTATCTTCCGCCAGCCCCAACGCTCGCCATCTTGAGGGCAGATGTGTTGGTACAGCCAGGTGATGTGTTTGCCGAGTTCCGGTCGCGTGTCGACCGCGATCCACTCGCTGTTCTGCTCCATCTCTCGTCGGATGCCTTCCCATTGTTGTCTCCCTGCCTTCAGAATGCGAGCCGCGACTTCCTTCCACGTCTCGCGCTCATCCGGCTCAACGCTGACAGTGATCCGCCTAGTAGATGACCAAGCGGAGGCGGACAAGGGCATGCCGGTAAGCATTGGAGGCCGCATCGGAGAGCCCATCTCAGCGTGCACGTACGGCTCGGCCATCGCAACATGTAGACGCGGCGCGACCCAAGAAGCCCTCAGTCCCCATCGCCATGCCAAGTCTTCGACGGCGGCCAGGTAGCTGATCATGCGAGTGCGCTCCATCAGGCGTTGCTCTCCTGCCCGTATTTCGCGCACGCGGTGCCGGGCTACCGCCCTGGCCGCAAGCCAGGCCGACTCGGGCCTCGTGATACGGTCAGCATGCCAGAGTTTACCTGACTGGCTGGTCACCAGGGCGCGGATGAGTCTTCCGTAGCGATCCCAGAGCTCGAAAAGGTCCGCCATGAACTCAGGATCTTTTGCGTAGTTCCGCAGCAGTTCGGACTGGAGGCGTTGGAGCACCGTCTCCTTAGGGTGTAGGCGCCCAACCTTCCGGATTGCCATTCATTAGCCCTTTGTCGTTGGTACTCAAACGGTACCCACGGTCGTTCGCGTCGCCATGCACACGGTTCCTCCAGCTAAGTGTATCAGCGCCGATGCGTATCGCTTGAATGCAGCGTGGCCCACCGTTTCCGGCGGCCTCGCTCAGCCTCGACAATGCCTTGCTCGCCGGACTTCGCTTTAGGTCCCCGCCGACTCAGACCCCGATCGCCTCGGCCACGCTCCGCCAGCTCCGGTCCTCCTGACCTTGCAGCCTGCGTAGACAGGTCAACCGCGGTCTGGGACAGCTAAAGAGCTGGTGCGACCCCGGTCACCTTCTGAAAGTGCGAGACGAGCTTCCCGATCGACCGCGTAGATCCCCACGGGTTCCGGTACATGCCGGCACCAGTGGCCCGGCGATCCGCTACCCACGAGAGTTCCATGAGACAACGCAGCGCCTCGAAATACCGGACGTGCTCAGCATCGACCGGACGCAGAATCTGGTAGGCCCGGCTGTACCGGCGGACAAGGACACGGCGCATTGGCGCCACAATGGAATCAACGACTGCAGGAAGTTCCATTGGCGCGATCGCCAAGAGCAACCTTGTGTTGCCGACGTCGAAGGCAGCCTCTGCGGCCGTCGTCATCGACCAGTCGATCACGCCGGTCACCACGCCGTCTTCCATCAGGATGTTGATCGGATGAAAGTCGCCGTGGCAGATGACCGGGCGCAACGGATCAGACGGGCGGTTGTCGAGAAGCCAGCTAAGCGCAGGGCGGAACTTGTCGAGTGACAGGCGCTCAATGTGTCGAGCCAGCTGCTCCAGCTGCCCATCCAGAGTGGCGCTGCGCCGGCCGATCCCGGACTCGATCGGACCGGCTGCCGGCAGCTCTTCTGCCTCGATCGCTCGCAGCAAAGGGCAAGGGTCGAGAGCGTGCAGCCGGGCCTGATATTGGGCGAGTACCTGGGGATAGGCCGTGAGCAGGCGAACGGCTTGCGGCAGCATCGCAGCGAACGTGGCGGCCTGCAGCATCGGCCGCCCAGGCAGCCGCTTCATGATGAGGAACGCCGCGCCTAAGATGTCCGTGCCGTTGTTCGCGTCTAGGACGCGTGGTGCGGGATACCCCAGCCCTGCGACCGCAGTTTGAACGGCCCCTTCCCAGCGGGCGCGCAAGGGATCGTCGTCCTCGGCGAAGAGGCGCAGGATCAGGGGGCCGGAGAACGAGGCCGGCGCGTTCGCCAGCTGGAAGGCGAAGATGCGCGTGTCGTACCCACCAACGATCTGCTGAGGGGGGTCGGCGTACGCGAGTTCCTGCGCGCCTGTGGTTGTGCGCAGGTAAGCCAGGAGA
>JBGQHA010000364.1:0-2982 GCA_041497735.1 Dehalococcoidia bacterium
CCGGACGGCGGCGCGCTCTGGCGGACCGACGTCCATGATGTGCCCATCTATCTCATCGAGCACGAGCCGTCCTTCGGGCGCGAGCAGGTGTACGGCTACCCGGACGACGCCGATCGCTTCGTCGCCTTCGCCGACAGCCTCCTCGCCGCAGCCGATTCATTTCATGCTGAGCCTGTCGAAGCATGGCAGCCGGACGTCATTCACCTGCACGATTGGCACACGGGATTCATCGCCGCGCGGCTGGCGGCGACAACCGAACATCCGTGGGCCGACACGCCGCGCGTCGTCACTGTCCACAACCTCGGATACCCCGGCGCGTATGACGAGGCGTTCGCGCGCAGGCACGGCTTCCCGAGCGCGGGCAGCGCGCTCGTGCAGGCGATCGAGCACGCGGATCTCGTCACCACCGTCAGCCCGACGTACGCGCGCGAGATCCTCAGCCCGGAGCTGGGCGGCGAGCTCACGCCGCTCCTGCGATCGCTGGGCGACCGCCTGTCCGGCATCCTCAACGGCATCGACACCGATGAGTTCGATCCTGCGCGCGATCCGCATCTCGCCGCGCCGTTCGATGCCGTGCGTATCGATCGCCGCGCCGAGAACAAGCGCGCGCTTCAGGAGCGAGCTGGGCTGCCCGTCGCTGATGACGTGCCGCTCGTCGCCATGGTCAATCGTCTCTTTGTCCAGAAGGGCTCCGACCTCGCGGCCGCTGCCATCGAGCAGTTGCTGCCCCAGCACGACTTCCAGTTCGCCGTACTCGGCACCGGAGACAAGCAGTACGAAGAGCAGCTCACCGCACTTGCGCAGCGCAGTCCCGACCGTGTCGCCGTGCGCATCGCCTTCGATGCGCCGTTCGGCCAGCTCTTTTACGGCGGCTGCGACATGTTCCTGATGCCGTCCCGTTACGAGCCGTGCGGCCTCGGCCAGATGATCGCGATGCGTTACGGCGCGATTCCCATCGTGCGGCGCACCGGCGGTCTCGCCGACTCGGTCTCGCAGTACGAGCCTCAGCACAGCCGCGGGACAGGATTCCTGTTCGACGCGCCAGAGCCGGGCGCGCTCCTCGCCGCGCTGGAGGAAGCGCTCGCGGCGTACGAAGATCCGCCGTCGTGGCGCGCGCTCCAGCTCCGCGCGATGGCGCAGGACCTCTCCTGGAACCGCGCCGCTCAGCAGTACATCGAGCTCTATCAGCGCGCGACGGAGCTGTCGCCGTGACCGCCGAACCAATCTCTGTTGGCGTCGACCTCGGCGGCACCAAGATCCACACCGTCGTCGCCAAAGCTGACGGTGCGGTGCTCGGCGAGGACCACCGGCCCACGGAAGCCACCCAGGGTCCCGACGCCGTGGTCGCGCGCATCGCCGCCTCCGTACGTGCTGCCTGCGAGCTCGCCGGCGTCTCTGTCGAGAGCGTGGCCGGCGTCGGCATCTCCTCGCCGGGGCCATGCGATCCGAAGCGCGGCGTCGTCACGAACGCACCGAACCTCCCCGGATTCCATGACGTGCACATCACGCGTCTCGTCAGCGAAGCGCTCGGCCGGCCTGTTCTGCTGGAAAACGATGCCAACGCCGCCTGCTACGGCGAGTTTCGCTTCGGCGCCGGCCGCGGCCTGCGCCACGTCGTCTACGTCACGCTCGGCACCGGCATCGGCGGCGGCATCATCATTGACGGCAAGATCTATGAAGGCGCCTCCGGCGCCGCGGGCGAGGTCGGTCACATCATCATCGATCCCGACGGCCCGCCCTGCAATTGCGGCGCGCGCGGCTGCGTCGAGGCGTTGGCATCCGGTCCGGCCATCGCGCGAGAAGCCAAGCGCGCGATCGCGGAAGGGCGCAGCCCGATCATGGCGGGGCTCGCTGGCGACAGCCGCCCAACCGCAGAGCTTGTCCTGCGCGCAGCGCAGCAGGGCGACGCGGTCGCGCGCGAGATCATCCGGAGTGCGGGACATTCATTAGGTATTGGTCTGATCGGTGTCTTGAATTGCCTGAACCCCGAGGCGCTTATCCTCGGGGGCGGGCTGATCGGTCTCGGCGATCTCTATCTCGAGCCCGCCATTACCACTGCGAAAAGTGGAGCATTCGAGCAGATCATGTCCGACGTAACTATTACACTTGCGTCACTGGGCGAGAGATCGGGCGCGTTAGGGGCGGCGGCCCTTGTTATGGCAAAGCCGAATCTGTAGACTACAGGTTGTCCCCCGTTAGCCGAAGCTACACATAGAGAGCCGCGACTGGGCTCTAGCAGCTAGCGGGAGTGACGATGCCGGAAGGACTACGCATGCGGTTCGCCGCCCGTCACCGCCACATCATCGAACTCGGTCTCATCGTATTTCTCTGGCAGGCTTCTTCGGGCGTCTTCCTGCTCTCTCTCGTCCAGCAGTATCTGCCGCAGCAGCTCCAGGCAGGTGGTGCCTTCCCCGGCTACGCGCTCGCGATCTACGCAGGCGCGCGCTTCTTGCTCCAGGCACCCGCGGGCTGGCTCGCCGACCGGATCGGCCGCCAGCGAACGCTGACGCTTGGCATCGCCATCTCGCTCCCGTCGATCTACCTCATGCTGCAGGTGCAGGACCCGCAGTCGTTCCTGGTGTTCTCGGCGCTCTACGGCGCCGGCTCGGCCGCCATCTGGCCCGCGATCATGGCCTACGTCGGAGATTCGGAAGACACCGCGAACCGCGGCCGCACGCTCACCATGCTCAACATGGCGCAGCTTCTCGGTCTCGGCGCAGGCACGATGGCGGGCGTCACGCTCACCGATCTCATCTCCTACCAGGCCGCCTTCGCCGCGTGCCTGATGTTCAGCGCGTTGGCACTGCTCTTCGCCTACCGGGGCGCTCGCAATGATGCGCACACCGCGCCGCGTGTCAGCGAGGAGCGCGTGGGTAACATCGATCTCCGAAGCTTGCTCTCGACGCGACTCATCCTGCTCGCGGGTATCGCGCTGCTGCTCAGTATCGCGACGACCGTGCAGGCGCCGGTCGTCGGCCAGTA
>JBGQHA010000365.1:0-2964 GCA_041497735.1 Dehalococcoidia bacterium
CGGCACGACAAGCACGGCGATCGTGAACATCGTCATCACCTGCGCCAGCGAGCGCGGTGCCAGACGCAGCAGCCGCCCGTGATCGATCGCCGCGTTGAACGACGCGGCGGCAATCACGAGCATCGCGATGCTCAGCGCGCGGTCGGTCGCAGTGACCAACGCCTCCGCCGTAATCGCGCCGCCGAACGTCACACCGCCGAACGATTGCGGAAACGACAGCTCGGGCAGCCGCGCGAGCACCGTCGGCCCGCTACTGCCCGTCAGGACGTTGAACGGCACGCTGAGCAGCGCGAACAGCAGTCCGATCGCGACGAACGGTATCAGCGCCCGGCGTTTCGGGGCGTCCCACACGCTCGCGTAGACGCCGAACGCGGCGAGCAAGCCGGTCGAGAGATACAGCGGGTTCGACGTGAGAAACGCCGCCACGCACGCCGCCATCAGCCACGCCAGCCACGCGCCCGGATGCAGCGTCCGCCGCGCCACGGACCGGCTGGTCGACCGAGGTCTCGCCTCGACTCGCGTAACCACGCTAGCGCGCTCTTCTCCCGATCACGCCCGCGGCTCCCGCGCCGACGCCCGCCAACAACAGCAGCGTGATCGACCCCAGCTCAATGCCGGGACCGCCACGCGCGGATCCGCTGCGCGGCAGCGCGATCGATACCGGCGTCGCGGTTGCCGTAGCTGTGGCTGCGCTCGTCGCCGTTGGCACAGTGCTTGTCGGCTCCGGCGTCGGATGAACCAGGATGCGCGTGCGCAGGTCCGGGAACGGCGCCAGCATGAAGCCCGGCACCGCCTGGTACGTGGCGAAGGGGCTGTCTGCGCCGCTGTATTGCACCGCGCCCGTCGACACGTTCTGCCACGAGACCAGCGCAGCCAGCGGCGTGTGACCGTTTCGGTCCCAAGGGCCGCCAGTCTCAATATCCTCGCCGGCGGCCGCCAGCGCCTGCACGACCAGCGCCGTCGAGTTCGCATCGCTGTCGCCGCTCGCCACGAACGCGAAGCCGCCGTCGTCGTTCTGCACCGTGTGCAGGTACGCGATCCCGTTCGTGATCGCGGCAGCGCTTGTCGCGACGCCGTCGCCGATCAGCGCCTGCAGCGCCAGCGCCGTCGTGTTCGAGTCGCTGCCGGCGTCCGGCTGGAACTCCCAGCCGCCGTCGCTCACCTGCGCCGCCTCGAGATGACTCAGGACCGCGGCCGGCACGCTCCGCCCGGCGCTTTCCAGCGCGAGCACGTAGAGCACTTCGTCGAACAGATCGTTGCCGTACGCGCCGTGGGAGCTGTCAACGTTCGTATCGAGCATCGCCCACAGATCGAGCCCGCCGAAGGCGCCCGCGTCCAGCCCCATCGCCGACACACCGAGCGCGAGCTTGGCCGCGCCGCCCGGGTCCGCCACGTACGTCGCCGCCTGCGACGAGAGGTAGTCCGCCGGCGAGTGGCCGCCGCTCGTCACCGTTGCAGGACCGACGCCTGCCGCCACGAGCGCGAACACCGCATCGAGCGTTGATCCCGGCGTCGAATCGCTCCCGAACGCCGGGAAGCCGCCGTCGCTGTTCTGCAACCCTTCGATGTACGTCACCGCAGCGCTCGCCGCGCCGGTGTCTGGCGGCTCGGCCGACGCCACCTGTTGCATCACGACGCCCGCGAGCAGCGCAAGCGCCGCGGCCGCGAGCACGAGTAGTCGAATTCGCATCATGCTTCCTTTCGCATCTCTCGCATCGATCTCCTTCACATGCGAAAGCCCCCGAACTTCCGTCCGGGGGCTTGCTAGTCTGGTGCTGCTGTCATGTCCTACCCCCTTACGCGAAGGTACTTGGACTCACGACAGAGGCAGGTATCCTGGCTCATCCTCCCGACCTAATCGACACGTTGCGCGTGTCGATGGATCACTCTGAGCCTGTCGAAGGGTCAGGAAGACATACAGTTGCGCGACAGCGCCGGACTTTCACCGGCTTCCCCTCTTGTGGCCCTCGCTTCCGGGTTTCGGGCCACCTCTGTCGGGGTGTCACTATTCGGTTGTTAACTGCGCCGATGCTACCACCGCGATCGCCCCGCCGTCAAGCGCCGAGCGTTCAGCTCGCGCCACACTGTCGTTCCGAGCGAAGCGAGGAATCTGATCCCTCGAGAATCCCTTGCCGCGGAACAGCACCTATTCGCTACTGCCGGGATGCGTCCGCAGATCCGTTCCCCTCTCCTCTCAGCAGAGGGGCTAGGGGAGAGGTCGAGCCAGCCACCAGCGACTAGCTACCACTCACCGCCGCCGGCAGCCCGTCGCGGAACAGGACGCTATTGGTGTGCACCGCAGGGATGCGCGCGCCCGGCGTCAGGATGCCTGCCAGGTTCAGCGGATCGACGGCGCTCACGTGCACCTGATCGTCGTTGCGTTCGACGCGCCGAACGCGCCGTAGCGAATCGACCGCCTCCGGCCGCGCGTACTGCTCGCCGTAGAACCCCGCGACGAAGCGCCCGCCGCGGATCACGCCGCGCGCCTCCATCCACCGCAACGCGCGCAGCACGTCGCGCCACGGTATCGACAGGCTCTCGCGCTGCACCATGTCGCGGAACACAACCCCGTAGCGGAACAACAGCTGCTCCGCCCACGACTGCGCCAGCTCCTCCGCAGCGACCGTCAACGATCCGTTCCTCGATCCGTTCCTCCCCTCTCCCTCAGGGAGAGTGGTAAGGGGTGAGGCCCACACCAGCGACCAGCGGCCCGCCGGCACGCCCGCGCTCAGCCGCCGCCCTCGCGACGCCACCTCTTGCCGGTGCGATGCGCGCCGCCGGCTCGCCGCCATCAGCGATCGCAGCGCCTGAAAGCCATCGGCTGTCACCAGCCCCGACGCCACCAGCTCCCACAGCCCGCGCTCGACATCCGTCGGCAGCCGCCGCAGCGCCGACACGATGTCGTCGTAGAACAACGCGCCCTGCTCGCGTAGCAGCGCCAGGATTTCGCTCGATGCGCCCTGC
>JBGQHA010000366.1:0-2958 GCA_041497735.1 Dehalococcoidia bacterium
CACGTCCCGCACGGTGCAGAGAACGAGCGTCGAGACCACGACATCGAACGTAGCATCGTCGAACGGGAGCCGCTCCGCGGGCGCTTGTTGCAACGAAATGTTCGTACGTCCGAGCGCGGCCAGCTTCTTTGCCGCCCGCTTTAGCATGAACGGGTCCGGCTCTAGTGCCGTAACCTGCACGTTGGTCGGGTAGTGCTCGAAGTTCGCGCCGGTGCCTGCACCGATCTCGAGCACGTCTCCGGTCAAATCCCCGAGCAGTTGCTTGCGCATCTCTCCGAGGAAACCACGCTCTTCTGCCCGGTTCATCCTGTCGTAGAGCGCAGCGAACCAGCGATGTCCCTTCTCGCGAGTTGCTCCTACCGCTGTGGCACTCCGCTCCTCGCCGGCGGTCATGCTGTTCATCGTCCCATCCTGGTGGCTATGGCCGTTTAGGAGGCGCTGGACGCCAGACGATTACGGCGCTTCGCCCCGACGGCTCGCCCTGACTCCTACACGACACCATCGCGCAGCCACTCGCCAGCGCGTTCGCCGATCATGATGGACGTGAGATGGATGTTGGCGCGCGGGCAGCGCGGCATGACCGAGGCGTCGGCGACGAAGAGACGATCGAACCCGCGAACGCGCAGGTGTTGATCGACGACGCCCAATGGATCGCTCGCGGGAGCCATCTTCGCCGTGCAGCTTGGGTGGAAGCCGCTCGATGCCACCACTTTGCACCAGCGGGCCAGGGCTTCGTCATCGGGAATCGCAGCCGCAGGTGGCGTCTTGATGCCGGTGGCGATGTGCGCGAACTCCGCGTGCGATCCCACGTCCAGCGCAAGACGGACACCTTCCACAAGCCGCCGCACATCTTCTTCATGCTCAAGGAAACACTGCTCTATCCGCGGCGGTTCGCGCGGATCCGCGGAACGGAGCGTGAGGCGTCCGGTCGATCGCTGCCGGTAGATCACGGACCCTACGGCGAACACGAGGCCACCGTCGCGCGTCGGCAGTTGGGACACGGGCATCAGCTGCATATCGTTCCGCTCGGCGTCGCCCGTCGACGTGTAGCGATACGTGACCTGGACCACGGGGTCGCCGGCGTGTAACGTGCCCGCTCTGGCCGTGAAGACCGCGCCCGCCATCGGGTGGTCGTCGAGGTTGGCGCCCACGCCGGGCAGGTCCTCGATGAGATCGATCCCCAGTTCGCGCAGATGAGCCTCGGGGCCGACGCCGGAGCGCATCATGATCGCGGGCGACCCGATGGCGCCGGCAGACAGCACGACTCGCTCGCCCAGCACCACCTGTCGCTGGCCGCCGCATTCCACCTCGACGCCGACGGCCCGGCTGCCACGAAACAAGACCCGGCGCGTGAGGCAGTCGCCGCGGATGGTCAGGTTGAGCCGCTGCCGGGCAGGTTCCAGGTAGCAGAGCGCGACGCTCATACGCACGCTGCCTCGCTTGTTCATCGGATGATGACCGAGTCCGGTCGATTCGGGATCGTTGTTGTCGCTCGTTTCCGGATAGCCGAGCGCTCGCATGGCCCGAAGGAACGCGTGCTGCACCGGTACCAGCTCATCCTCGCGGTAGCGGCGAATGGGCACCGGGCCCCCGCGGCCGTGGAAACAACCGTCGAAGTCCTGATCGTCCTCCAGCCGGAGGAAGTACGGCAAGACCTTCTGCCACGACCACTCGTCGTTGCCGAGTGCTGCCCATTCGTCGTAGTCCTCCGGCGTGCCTCGGAGCGCGATCGCGGTGTTGACGGCCGACGAGCCGCCGACGACGCGGCCGGCGGGCAGGTGAACCAGCCTTCCCTGCTCATTCGTCTCTGCCTCGTAGCCCCAGTCGTGAGCGAAATAGGAGTTGTCGTTGCCATTCAGCAGGTCGGCCGGCATCTGTTCGCCTGTCGGATAGTAGGGGCCGGCCTCGAGTAACAGCACGGAGCGGGACGGGTCTTCCGACACGCGGGCGGCGATGACCGCGCCCGCCGCGCCCGCGCCGACAACGATGACGTCGTATTTCATGGGCCCTGTCGTCCGGACTGCTCCGGCAGCCCATGTGCCAGCCGTCGAACTAGCTCTTCACAAAACGCGTAGGCTGCTTCCACGGATGCTAGGTCGATATGCTCCGGCAGGTCGGTTCGCCAATGATAATGAGAGACGCGCGTGTCGTGATCGAGTGAAGCAATCGTGAGAGACGGGATACCGGCGCGAGTTGTGATGAACGCGTCAGTCATAAAGGGCGGCCTCTCGAGCGGCTCCACGCTCGCAAATGGGGGAGCCTGCGAAAGCTCTCTGGCGAGGGCGAGAAGCTCACCCTCGTACGGTCGCCAACCGAGACAGCCTTCCCCCTCCAGGAATACCGGCCGGCCTGAGCCGAGCACCTCCAAGTTCAACACCCACGCTTGGCGTCCTTCGAGCTCGTGGCCATGCTGTTTCACAAATGCCTGCATTCCGCCCAGCATCCCTTCCTCGCTTCCTGTCGAGAGAAACCAGATGTTCAGGTTGGCAGGGGGGTCGCTGAAGAAGCGTTGTGCGAGCGCAAGCAGCGCCGCGACTCCCGACGCGTTGTCGTTTGCGCCGGGCGAGACCGGCGTTCGTGCAGTGTTCCACATGAGGGCAAGAAAGACGGCATTTATGAGTCCGCCGAGAGCCGTCACGCGCCGGACGAAGGGGCGCCGAATGTCGAAGGCGTGCGCGACAGCGCCCAGCGCGATCATGAGCATCCCGCTAAAGGGAGCCTTCAATGCGGTCGGCGGCTCCGTGAGCCACCGCAGACCCGAAGGAAGGGAGCGCGGTACTCGCGGGTGAAAGACCAGGCCTGAGTGGGGAGCATCGTGATGAGCGCTCACGATGAGCACAGGCAGTTCCTTGTTGTCGGAGCAGCGGGCGAGGACGTTGTACGAGGCGCGCGCCGGCGCCAGCCGCCGAAGAAGAGAGAGCCGCGTCGTCAGCTCTCCCCAGAACGATACCGCCGTCA
>JBGQHA010000367.1:0-2955 GCA_041497735.1 Dehalococcoidia bacterium
CGATAGCTGGGTATTCGACTTCGGGGCGCTGAAGGAGACCGCGCGCTCGATCTGCAAGGAGCTGGACCACAGGTTCTTGCTGCAGCGCGACAGCCGCGCGCTCGAGATCGAGGAGGGCGAGCGCAACTGGAAAGTGCGCTTTCAGGGCCGCGGCTGGGTGCTCCCGAAGGCCGACGTCGTCGCGCTGCCGATCGACAACACGACGGCGGAGCGGCTGGCCGAGTACTTCGCCGGGCGGCTGCGCGCGGCGCTGGCGGAACGCGGCGCAACGAACGTGTCGGCGATCACCGTGGGGATCGAGGAGATGCCGGGCCAGGCGGGGTGGTTCACGATGCTGGTCTCTGGTCGCTAGTCGCTCGTTGCTGGTCCGAGCACGCATCGCCTGCGGCGACAGGGCGGGTCTCAAGACCCGCCCCTACATGTGCCCGAGGGGACGTTATCCCTCCAGCGTCTCCGCGTTCTGCTCCTCGCGATCGGCGCAGGCGAGGAGCTCCGCCTTCGTATCGGCGTCCGGCTCCTCAGCGGCGAGCGCGCGGTAGACGGCGGCCCCGGCCCGCTCGAGCGCGGCGAGCAGCGCCTTCTGCTCGTCGCGTGACTTGCCTTGAAAGAGCTGCGCGAGCGATTGTACAGCTTCGGGGATCGATTGGGTTGTCATGTTGCACCTCTCTGTGATCTTCCGGGCACGAGCGTCCGCTGCGAGGCGATGCGCACCTGCTCTTCGCTGAGGACGGCGGCGAGACGAACGAGCGCTCGCGCGAGCCACTGCGCCCAGAACGATGGCCGATGCCGCGGCACGGGGTATTGTGCGCACCGCACACGACGATCTTGCTCGCACGCACGCGCGTACAGCTCGAGAAACGGTCCGGACATCATTGTAGCCTTCCTTTGCTAGTAAGGCTTACGCCTTCCATAGTGAGCAGATTGCGTTTCATATCGAGCCCGCCGCCGTAGCCGTGCAGCGTCCCGTCGGACGCGAGCACGCGGTGGCAAGCGATGATGATCGGGATCGGATTGTTCGCCATCGTCGCGCCAACTGCGCGGGCGGCGCCGGGCCAGCCGGCCGCTGCGGCGAGCTCGCCGTAGCTCATTGTCATGCCCGGCCTGACCAGCTCGCGCAGCGTGAGCAGCACCGCCCGCTGGAAGTCGCTCTGCACGCCCGACAGATCTACGGGCAGGCGATCGAGCGCATGCGCGTCGCCGGCGAAGTAGCGATCGAACGCGGCTCCGACCGATCTCTGCTCGCGTGGCGCCGTCGACAGTGCGCCGTCCGTACGCACCGACCGGCCCGCGCGTCGCGAGCCGTTCAGGTGCACGTGCGAGATGCCGGCCTTGCCCGCCGAGATGATGAGGTCTCCGAATGGTGATTTCTGGGTCCAGGTCTGCGTGTGTTGTGTGTTCATAGCAACGCCAGTATGCACTCCTCCGGAGCGCCTGGCTAGACAGATCCGGACATCATCCAAGCTTGTCCGGATCTGTCTAGTCAAGCCGTGTGGCGAGCACTACTATATCACCATGAACACGCGCCTCTCCGCCGTCGTCACCACGGGCATCTACTGCCGGGCGGGCTGCCCGGGCCAGCCGCATCGCGAGAACGTGGTGCGCTACCGCTCGCCGGTCGCGGCCGAGGCGGCGGGCTTCCGTCCCTGCCTGCGCTGCCGCCCCGACCGCTTGCCGCCGACGTACGCGACGAACGGCGCGCCCGATCCCGTCCAGCGCGCCGTGCTGCTGATTAGCGAAGGGGCGCTCGACGAGTCGACGGAGGACGCGCTGGGAGATCGCATCGGACTGAGCGGAAGGCAACTGCGCCGGCTGTTCATCGATCACCTGGGCGCGACGCCGTCGTTCGTCGCGCGCTCGCGCCGGGCGCACTTTGCGCGCCGCCTGCTGGACGAGAGCGATCTCTCGGTCACTGAGATCGCGTTCGCGGCGGGGTTCAACAGCACGCGCCAGATGAACCGCGCGATGCTCGACACCTTCCGCTTCACGCCGACGGAGCTGCGCGCGAAGAGGCGCGAGCGCGACCGCCTCGTCGCGGACGGCGGGCTGCCGCTGCGCACGCCGTACGACGGCTCCTTCTCGTTCGGCGAGATGCTGCGCTTCCTCGCCGCGCGCGCCGTGCCCGGCGTCGACACGGTCGACGCGACGACGTACCGGCGCACGATCACCACGTGCGGCTACCCCGGGATGATCGAGGTCTCCGATCTGGGCGACCGGCGGCATCTCCTCGTGCTCGCACACCTGCCCACCATGAACGCGCTCATCGACGACGTTGGGCGCACCCGCCGCATCTTCGGCCTCGACCAGCCGGCAGCCGATCGCATCCCGGCGCTCGCGGACGACGAGCTGCTTGCGCCACTCATCGCGGCGCGGCCGGGGCTGCGTGTCGCGGGCGCCTGGGACCGCTTCGAGACCGCGGTGCGGATCATCGTCAATCAGCAGATTTCCCTCCGAGGTGCATGTACTTTGCTGGGCCGGCTCGTGCGGGCGTTCGGCACGCCGGTGCCGGGGCTGGACGCGCTCGGCATGACGCACACGTTCCCGACGGCAGAGCGGCTCGCTGCGGCGAGCGAGCGGCAGATCGCCGCGCTCGGCATGCCGTCGGCGCGAGCGACGACGATCCGATCGTTCGCGCGCGCCTACGCATCGGAGGAGATCAGCCTGGAGCCGTCGACGGGCCTCAGCACGCTCGTCGATCAGCTCGAGTCGCTGGCGGGCGTCGGCGCCTGGACGGCGCAGTGCATCGCGATGCGCGCGACGGGCCACCTCGACGCCTTCCCCGCGGGCGACCTCGGCCTGCGCCGCGCCGCCGCGCGAGCGCTCGCGCGCGACGCCATCTCCGCCGCAGAGTTAGAGGGGCGCGCCGAGGCATGGCGGCCCTATCGCGCGCTGGCGGCGATGCACCTCTGGGCGGCGCTGTAGGCGGATCGCTTCGAAAGGTCCTTCGCCCTCCACCCC
>JBGQHA010000368.1:0-2955 GCA_041497735.1 Dehalococcoidia bacterium
CTCCGGCCGGCACGTGATCGTCCTCGGCTGCGGCGGCGGGCAGGACTGCATCGTGCTCGCGAAACAGGGCGCGCAGGTGATCGGCATCGATCTCTCCGACAAGCAGATCGAGTACGGTCGGCGGCTGGCCGATCGCGAAGGCGTGCTCGTGACGCTCCTGCAGGGCAGCGTCGAGGAGCTGCGCGGCATCGACGACGCGACACAGGACCTCGCCCTCTCGAACCATGCGCTGAACTACGTGGAGCGCATCGACCGCGCTCTCGCCGAGGCGTACCGTGTGCTGAGGCCGGGCGCACCCTTCGTCATGAGCCTCGCTCACCCGTTCGACGCCTGCCTGGAGGGCACGCCGCCCTACGGTGTGACCAAGAGCTACTGGCAGCGCGAGCTCGACTGGCAGTGGGACTTCCCGAAGGCGAACGTCTCGGCGCGGCTGCGCTCCTGGTACTGTCCGATCGGCGAGTGGCTCGCGCTTCTCACCGGCGCCGGCTTCCGCATCGAACGCGTGCTGGAGCCGAAGCCGACCGAAGAAGCGAAGAACGTCTGGGACCGCGGCTACAGCCTGGACAAAATGCGATTGATACCGGCGAACCTCATCATAAAGGCAGTGAAACCATGAGCTACCGAATTGTCATCCTGAGCGAAGCGAAGGATCTGTCGAGACACGATAGCTCATCACGTTCAAAGGCATTGCTCGATACAGCGCTTCGGAGGACAGAGCTAGAGCTCTGTCGCTACGACCGGGAGGTACACCATTGATCCTCCTCATCGATAACTACGACAGCTTCACGTACAACCTTTACCAGTACCTCTGCGAGCTCGGCGCCGGCGTCCGCGTCGTGCGCAACGATGAGATCACCGTCTCCGAAGTGGAAGCGCTCGCGCCCGAGAAGCTCGTCGTGTCGCCGGGGCCGTGCACACCGCGCGAGGCGGGCATCAGCGTCGATCTGATCGATCGCATGGCTGGCAAGCTGCCGATCCTCGGCGTCTGCCTTGGCCACCAGTGCATCGGCGAGGCGTTCGGCGGCGTCGTCGCGTACGCCGGCGAGATCAGGCATGGCAAGAGCAGCAGCATCGAGCACGACGGCAAGGGCGTCTTCCGCGGCCTGCCCAACCCGTTCGAGGCGATCCGCTACCACTCGCTCGCCATCCAGCCCGACTCGGTGCCGGAATGCCTGGAGGTAACGGCCCGCAGCGATAGCGGCGTGATCATGGGCGTCCGCCACCGCAAGTACCAGATCGAGGGCGTCCAGTTCCACCCGGAGAGCATCGCCACGCCGGTCGGCAAGGACCTGCTCAGGAACTTCCTGGAGATGTAGCCGCTTGACATGCTGACATATATATGTCACTATGTCACCGGAGGTAAACCATGAAGAAGATGATGATCTACTTGGACGAGGACATGCACGAGGACCTTCGACAGCTCGCCTTTCGCAAGAAGACCACCATGGCGGCGCTGGTGCGCTATGCTCTCGACAAGACGTTCGAAGACGATCTCGACGTCATCTCCGCCGAACGAGCACTTGAGGAAGCCGCTCGCCACCCGGAGGAAACGATGAGTCTAGAAGAGTACCTGGAGCAACGAGGGCTTGCCGTACCAAGTCGACCTTACGCCACGCGCCAAACGGGATCTCGGAAAGCTGCCGAAGGACGTGGTTCGTACCGCCGCGGAACGAATGCGAAGGCTCGCGGATGATCCGCGGCCACGGCAGGCGCTCAAGCTGCGAGGAGTTCCGCCGAGCTGGCGGCTACGATTCGGTGATTATCGGATCATCTACACTATTTCAGATCGAGACCTGCTTGTCGTTATCCTGCGGGTAGTTCGACGTTCAGAGGACACGTATGACTAACATTCGTGGCGCCATCGCTGCGCTCGTCGACCGGCGCGACCTCACCGAGGCCGACGCCGCCGCTTGCATGGAGGAGCTCATGTCGGGCGAGGCCACGCCTGCGCAGGTCGCCGCGTTCCTTGTTGCGTTGCGCATGAAGGGTGAGACCGTGGACGAGATCGTTGGCCTCGCGCGCGTCATGCGCGAGAAGTCGCTCTACGTCGAGCTCGACGGGCCGTTGCTCGACACGTGCGGCACCGGCGGCGACGCGAGCGGCTCGTTCAACGTGAGCACGGCGGCGGCGTTCGTCGCGGCCGGCGCAGGCGCCCGCATCGCCAAGCACGGCAACCGCGCGATGACGAGCGCGTGCGGCTCCGCCGACGTCCTCGAGGCGCTCGGCGGCAAGATCGATCTGCCGCCGGAGGGCGTCGCCGCCTGCATCGAGCGCGCCGGCTTCGGGTTTATGTTCGCGCAAGTCTTTCATCCCGCGATGAAGCACGTCGCTCCCGTCCGGCGCGAGCTGGGCGTGCGCACCGTCTTCAACGTCCTGGGCCCGCTCACGAACCCGGCCGGCGCGGCCATGCAGGTCGTCGGCGTGGGCGATGCGGTGATGGCCGGGAGGCTCGCGCAGGCGCTGCTGCGGCTCGGCGCCGAGCACGCCTTCGTCGTCCGCGGCGACGATGGTCTCGACGAAGTCAGCCCCAGCGGTCCTACCCAGGCGTTTGAGATCCGCGACGGCGCCGTGGTCACCCGCACGCTCTCTCCCGACGATGCCGGCCTCGCGCGACACTCGGTCGATGCGGTCCGCGGCGGCACGCCCGCCCAGAACGCCGAGGCGCTCCGGCGCGTCCTTGCCGGTGAGCCCGGGCCGCTGCGCGACTTCACGTTGCTCAACGCCGCGGCCGCGCTCGTCGCGGGCGATCTCGCATCCGACATGAAGGCGGGCGTGGCGCTGGCGCAGCAGACGATCGATAGCGGCGCCGCGCGCGAGCGCCTCGAGGCGTGGATCCGCGTCTCGAACGAGGTGGCGCATGGCTGACACAACATCCACCGGCACCATCCTCGACCGCATCGTTGCCGACAAGCGCGAGGAGCTCGAGAAGCGGAAGCAGCAGGAGCCGATCGAGGC
>JBGQHA010000369.1:0-2954 GCA_041497735.1 Dehalococcoidia bacterium
CCTCACGGCCCAGACGATCGACGCAGCGGTGCGAAACCTCGAGCGCACCAAGGTTCAGCTCTCCATGCCGAAGTTCGATTTCGCGTCCGACTTCTCGCTCAGCGGCGCGCTGAAAGCGCTCGGCATGCCGCTCGCCTTCGATGACAGACACCCCGACTTTGCGGGCATGAACGCGCGCAACGTAGATGAGCTCTACCTCAAGGAGGTCGTACACAAAGCGAACATCACCGTGGACGAGCATGGTACTGAGGCGGCAGCCGCCACCGGCGCCGTAGCTGAAATCTTGAGCGCTCCCGCCGGCCCGGTGACGCTCACAATCGACCGGCCCTTCATCTTCGTCATTCGCGACGACACCACGGGCGCGATCCTCTTCTCAGGGCGTGTCGTGAACCCCAGCGCCTCCTAGCGCTCGTGGGAGGCCGGCTTGACAGAACGTCATCGGCTGCCGTACATTCGTTCTGTAGACGAAAGGCTGATCGGTCTGCGCACTTGTAATCCACATGTGGAGAGATAACAGCCGTCAGATCTCGAACTCGCGGGGCTGTCCCGCTAAGATAGAGTCCCGATGGTGTCCGCCAAGGACACCATCGCTGCGAGGAGCGTTATGAAGGTCATCTTTCTCGAGAACGTGGAAGGCACGGCCCAGGTGGGCGAGGTGAAGGACGTCAAGGCCGGCTTCGCGCGCAACTACCTGCTGCCGCGCAAGCTCGCCGCTCCTGCCATCGAGCCATACGTAGGCTGGGCGAAGACGCGTGCGTCGCGCGAAGAGAAGCACCAGGGCGATCTCGATAAGACCGCGAGCGCCGTCGCTGAGCGCATCGAAGGCTCGCGTATCAGCATGGCGGCGCGCGTCGGCGAGCAGGGCAAGCTGTACGGATCCGTCACGAGCGTCCACATCGCTGCCGAGGTAGCGAAGCTCCTGGGCGAAGACGAGTTCGACCACCGCAAGGTGCTCCTCGGCGAAGCGATCAAGGAGGTCGGTGTGCGGCCCGTGCGGCTGCGCCTCACGCGCAACGTCGAGGCGACGGTCGAGGTTGAGGTCTTCGCCGAGGGCGAAGAGCCCGGCATGGAAGCGCCGCCGGAGGCCGAGGCGTCGGTCGAGTCCGAAGAGGCAGAGGCCGAGACCGAGGACGGCGAAGGCGAAGAGGAATCAGCGGACAACGAAACCGACGCTGAAGGAGCGTAGGCCTGCCGAAGGTTCGAGATGCCATTCGTATGTTAGAACAACACGGATGGACAATGGTTCGGACGCGAGGGAGCCATCGGCAGTTCAGGCATTCCCAGCGTAAAGGGCTCGTTACGGTCGCTGGCCATCCCGGGTTAGACCTCGCGCCTGCCACGTGGAACAGCATTCTCAAGCAGGCCGGCCTGAAGAAAGAAGATCAAGAGTGAAGTACGCCGTCATCTACGAAAAGACGCCGAACAACTTCTCGGCCTACGTGCCAGACTTACCGGGCTGCGTTGCCGCTGGAAAGACGCGCTCCGAAGTCGAGCGCCGCATCCGAAGCGCGATCAAGTTCCATCTCGAAGGGTTGCGCCAGCACCAATTGCCGGTGCCAAAACCCGCTGCCTGGGCTGAGGTCGTTGATATTCCCGCATAGCAAGTACGAGCCGCTGGTTGCCGCTCCATGAGCTCGCTCACAATAAACCGCAAGGAACGCGACCTTGGTTATCTCTGAGCTTCCACTGACGCTCCCGTCAGACGTCGACGCCGAGGAGGCCGTCGTCTCGTCGATCATGGTCGATGAGGACGCCGTCTACAAAGTCCACCTCATCGTCCACCCGGAAGACTTCCACTCCGACGCCACACGCTGGACCTTCGAGGCGTGCCTGGTCCTCATGGACCGCGGCGCGGCGATCAACCAGGTCACCGTCGCGCACGAGCTCTCTCGCGCCGGCCATCTCGATGAGATCGGCGGGCCGGGCTACCTCTCGCGCATCGTCGCTGAGCTGCCGACGCCCGTCGGCGTCGAGCACTACGCCTACATCGTCCAGCGCGACTCCATCTATCGAAACCTGATCGGCGCGACGCGCCAGATCGCCAACATGGCGCATGAGGGTGGCCCGAATGTCGAGCAAGTCCTCGGCCGCGCCCAAGACCTCATTTTCGCGCTGCATCGAGGCGACCGCTTCCGCGACTTCCACCACCTGCGCCAGCTGCTCGAACGCCACCTGGAAGAGCCCGGCGTGGAGGCGCGCGACGCGAGCGTGCTCAGCGGCATCCGCACCGGCTTCGTCGATCTCGATGCGCTCCTCGGCGGCTTCAAGCGCTCCGATCTCGTCATCGTCGCGGCGCGCCCCAGCATCGGCAAGACCTCGCTTGCTCTCAACATCGCGCGCAACGCGGCGCTCGGGCAGCAGGCGCGCGTCGCCATCTTCTCGCTCGAGATGGCGGGCATGCAGCTCGCCCAGCGCCTGCTTTCGAGCGAGTCCGGCATCGATTCCACGCGCCTCCGCCTCGGCGAGCAGAGCGAAAACGAGGAGCGGCGCGTGATGGACGCCATGGGCCACCTGGCCGAGGCGGAGATCTACATCGACGACACCGCCGTCCAGCGCGTGTCCGAGATCCGCGCGAAGGCGCACCGGCTCCACCGCGAGCGGCCGCTTGACCTGATCGTCGTCGACTACCTCCAGCTCGTCCAGGGTTCTGCCGGCCGATACGACGGCCGCGTCTCCGAGGTGAGCGAGATCTCCCGCGCGCTCAAAGCGATGGCGCGCGAGCTCGATGTCGTCGTCGTCGCCTGCTCACAGCTCTCGCGCGCACCCGAGCAGCGCGTGCCCCACGTCCCCATGCTGAGCGACCTGCGCGAGAGCGGCAGCATTGAGCAGGACGCCGACACCGTCATCTTCATCTATCGGGAAGACATCTATGTAAGCGATGAGCAGTGGCAGGCGATGCACCCGGACCGGCCGTTCCCCGAAGGCATCGCGCAGATCATCGTGGCCAAGCACCG
>JBGQHA010000370.1:0-2942 GCA_041497735.1 Dehalococcoidia bacterium
GATCGCTGTCACATGCGTCTCGATGGGCAATCCGCACGCCGTGCATCTCATCAACTCGCCCGTAGACACCTATCCGCTGCTCCAGCTGGGGCCGATGGTGGAGCACCACCCGCTGTTTCCGCGCCGCGTGAACTTCGGCGTGGCGCGCGTGCTGGCCCGCGATCGCATGGAGGCGCGCGTGTGGGAGCGCGGCGCGGGCGAGACGCTGGCGTGCGGCACAGGCGTCTCGGCGGCGATGGTCGCCGCTCGGCTGAAGGGCCTCGTCGACGATCGCGTGACGATCGCGCAACCAGGCGGCGCACTGCAGCTCGAGTGGGACGGCGCGGGCGAGGTCTTCCTCACCGGCCCGGCCGTCGAGGTGTACGAAGGCGAATGGCCCGATCTCGAAGTTCGAGGCTAGAGGTTCGAAGTTCGATGAAGCAGCTACGCAGGATCGAAGTTGCGCCGCCGGCGAACGCGTGGCAGAAGGCCTCGCGCGCGCTGCTGCGCCATGTGACCGCGTCAGAGGCCGAGTTCTTGGAGCTAGAGTGCGCGCGGCCGGGACTGGTCGTCGTCGACGGCGACGCGGTGCTTATCGGCTGGCCGGCGACAGGCGCAATCGACCTGCAGTACGGGTTTTCGGGCCACGACGCGTTCGCGCGCCGGTTTCGGTCGATGCTGGAGCGGCTGCTCAGCGCCGTCGAGCCGGAGGAGGCGCCCTTGGGCGTTCGCTTTCGGTTGACCGACCGCGCGCCGCGCCCGTACGTCGAGCCGGTTTTGTGGGCGAACGCGTTCGAGCAATCGCGCGAGTGGTGGCGCATGACGCTCGACGAGCTACCGAACGCCGCCGGCCCGCCGGACGAGATCGCGGACGGCTTTGTTCTGCGTCCGGCGCGCGCGGAGGACGCAGACGCGATCGCAGAGATGGATACCATCGCGTTTCCACCGCCCTCGCTCACGCCGGAGTTAGTACGAACGATGGTCGCGCAGGCAACGCTCCTGCGCATCCTGGACGACACTCGCGCCAGCCGCGCAGCGGGGTTCTTGCAACTGCGCCATGACACGCCCGGCGCCGGCTACGTGGCCGATCTTGCCGTGCACCCGGAATACCACCGCCGCGGCCTCGGCGAAGCGCTGATGCGCTGGGCGCTCGCCTGGTTCAGGTCGCAAGGGTTGCAGCGGGCCGCTCTGCAGGTGAACACCGACAACGCGCCGGCGATCGCGCTCTATCGCAAGCTGGGCTTCGAGGCGACGGATATCGGACTCGACTACCGCCGGCCGATCGACGAAGATGAGGTGCGTCAGGTGCTGGAGAAGCGCCAGGGCCACTACATCAAAGTGAGGGCACGATGACTTTCGCGCGACGCGTCGAGCATCTGCCGCCTTACCTGTTCGCCCAGATCTCGAAGAAGATCGCGGCGAAGCGGGCGCAGGGTGTCGACATCATCTCGCTGGGCGTGGGCGATCCCGACATGCCGACGCCACCGCACATCATGAACGCGCTCGTCGACGCCGCGCGCGATCCCGCGAGCCACCGCTATCCGGAGACGGACGGCCTGCCCGAGCTGCGGAGTGCGATCGCGGGATGGTACGAGCGGCGCTTCGGCACGACCTTCGATCCGGACAAGGAAGTCGTGCCGCTGATCGGCTCCAAGGAGGGCATCGGCCACATCCCGCTCTGCTTCATCGACCCGGGCGACGTCGCGCTCGTGCCGGACCCGGGCTACCCGGTATACCCGGTCTCGGTGCAGCTCGCGGGCGGCACGTGCTACGACCTGGCGATGACGGAGGAGCGCGGCTTCCTGCCCGACCTCGAATCGATCCCGCGCGACGTGGCCGATCGCGCGAAGCTGCTCTGGCTCAACTATCCGAACAACCCCACGGGCGCCGTCGCCGGCCTCGACTTCTTCGAGCGCGCCGTCGCGTTCGCGAAGCGGCACGATATCGTGATCGTACACGACATGGCCTACAGCGAAGTCGCGTACGACGAGTACGTGCCGCCCAGCTTCATGGAGGCGCGCGGCGCGCGAGACGTCTCGATAGAAGTGCACTCGCTCTCGAAGAGCTACAACATGGCGGGCTGGCGCATCGGCATGGCGGTGGGCAACGCCGACATGATCGATGCGCTGACGCGCGTGAAGACCAACCTCGACTCCGGCATCCCGACCGCGATCCAGCGCATGGCGATCGCGGCGCTGGAAGGGCCGCAGGACTGCATCGAGGAGCACAACCGCATCTACCAGCGTCGCCGCGACAAGCTCGTCGAGGCGCTGCGCGACATCGGCCTGCGCGTCTCGCCACCGAAGGCGAGCCTCTACGTCTGGGCCGGGCTACCTCTGGGGATGGGCTCGATCGAGTTCGCGGAGCGCGTGCTGGACCAGACAGGCGTCGTCGTCACGCCCGGCGTCGGCTACGGCCGCCAGGGCGAGGGCTACGTGCGGCTCTCGGTCTCGGTGCCGGACGAGCGCATGGACGAAGGCATCCGCCGCCTGCAGGAGTTCCGCTGGGAGTAGGCGTTCGGCTACTGCGCGGCCGCTGGCGTTGCCGACTGAGGAGGGGTGGCTTCCTCCCCTTGCCTTGGAGTGCTCAATCCGGGGCCCATATCCGGTCCCCAGCCCCCGGGCGGCGGAGCTGTAGCCGATCCATAGAAAAGAACGTGCCCGTCGTTCGCATCTACCACCAGAAACGCCAGCTGAGTCGTTCCACCAGCGCCGACAGGAGTTATATTCGAATCATGGGGATTCAGATTAACGATCCAAGCATTTGTGTCAAGGCCGCCGAAAGCAGCGGTCTTAACGTGGGCCAGAATTACCTGCCTTGCCGCAACACTGGGATAAAACTCACTACCTGCCTTCTCAGCTGCGTTGCTATCGACCGCTGGCAAATATCCTTGGGGCGGCAGAGTAACAAATATGCCCTGGGCAGCCAGCGTATTGATATCTATCCCATCCAGCGAGATCGAA
>JBGQHA010000371.1:0-2924 GCA_041497735.1 Dehalococcoidia bacterium
CTGCTGCAGTACGAGAACTTCCTGCTGCTCATCGGCGGCGTCTTCGTGCCCGTGTTCGGCATCTTCATCGCCGACTACTTCGTCGCCCGCGCCCGCCGCTTCGAGATCGAGTCGCTCTACGAGCGCTCGGGCAGCTACTGGTACGCATTCGGACTCAACCCGGTCGGCCTCCTCGTCTGGGCGGCGAGCTTCGTGCTGTACGCTCTCTGCGCCCAGCCGCCCTGGCTGCTGGAGCACGCCGACTTCATCTCGTGGGCGCCGGGCTGGATGCTCAAGATCGGCGGCACGCTTCCCGCCTTCGCCTTCAGCTTCGCCGCCTACTGGGCTGGCTTCCAGCTGCTGCTCGGCTCTCGCACCGGCCGCACCTCCGTCACCGCGCCCGCCGAGAGCGGCTCGGTATGATGAAGTGTAACGAGGTGCGTATGAAAAGCACCGGTACCGGGGGAGTGCAGAGGGGCGGAGCCCCGCTGCCGGGGGGTTTGGGGGTGTCCCCCCATACCAATCAAACCCGCCTGGGCGGGCGGGTGGGAAAGAAGGACCGCTGACAGCATGATCTTCTTCACCAACCTCTGGCGTTTCTGGACCGATAGCTGGTCGTCCGCGAAGCGCGCGCGGCTGCTGTACGTTGCGTTCGCGCTGGGCTTCCTCGGGCTCGCCATCGGCGGCATCGTCAAGGGCGACGCTACGGTCATCGTGCTCGGCGCCCTGTTCGCACTCGCAGCAACGGCGCTCGCCGTCATCGCGCCGAAGCTCAGCAACATAACGAATCGGGACGTAGGGACTGAGCCATGAGGGTGTTCAGCATCAAGAAATCGAAGCTGATACCAGCCCGGTCTGTCGATATCGCCTTGGAGAGGGATATTCAGAAACTAACCGAGGCCAACCTGGAGAATGTGTTTGGTTTGCGATTTGTGCGCTCGCAGTTTCCATTGCGGAACTTTCTTGCTGACACACTAGCCTTCGACACCGAACGCAGCGCCTTCGTGATTATTGAGTACAAGCGGGACAAGAGTACTAGCGTTATTGACCAGGGATACACCTACCTCGGACTGTTGCTCGACAACAAGGGCGAGGCCGTCTTGGACTACAACGAGCGAGTGAAGGAAGATCTCAAGCGTCAGGACGTAGATTGGTCGCAGTCACGACTCTTGTTCTTGGCCCAATCTTTCACGAAATATCAGCGGGGCGCGCTGAACTATCGCGATCCTTGGGGACGCCCGCTGTCAATTGAGCTGTGGGAGGTCAAAGTCTTCGACAACGACACTATTGTCTACAACCAGCTGCTTGCGCCGGAACTGACAGAGCCAATCAAGACGGCCTCGAAGACTAGGTCGATCAAGGCAAGGTCCATTGAGCAAGTCGGTCGGGAACTCCAGGTATACACGCTTCAAGACCACCTCGACACCGCTTCCGAGATAGCTAAGCAGCTATTCGTGATTTTGAGAGACAGAGTATTCTTGCTGGGAGACGACATCGAGGAAAGACCGCAGAAGCTCTATGTGGCCTTCAGGACCCAGCGGAACTTTGTCGAGATTGAGTTTCAGAAGCAGCGATTAAAGCTTCACCTGGATATCCCCAAAGAGGAGCTTGACGATCCAAAGAACGTCTCGCGCGACATGAAGAGCACCGGACACTATGGTACAGGCGAGACAGAGTTGGTTCTGGAAGACCCGGAGGATACTAACTACGTCCTCACTCTCATCGAGCAGGCCTACCGAAGGTCAAAGCGCTGATGCAAGATGACACGCTGACCATCGCCGGCAAGAGCTTCCACTCGCGGCTGATCCTCGGCACCGGAAAGTACACCTCGCCCGAGACCTGCCGTGCCGCGCTCGACGCCTCCGGCACCGAGATCGTGACCGTCGCGATCCGCCGGCTCGACCTCGATAACCCGAACAAGCAGACCGAGCTGGACTACATCGACTGGCAGCGCTACACCATCCTGCCCAACACAGCGGGCTGCAAGACGGTCGAGGAGGCGATGTTCACGGCCCGCCTCGGCCGCGAGCTCACGGGATCCGATTGGGTGAAGTTGGAGGTTGTGCCCGACCCGAAATATCTGCTGCCCGATCCGATCGCCACGCTGGAGGCCGCCCGACAGCTCATTGCCGAGGGCTTCGTTGTGCTGCCGTACATCCACGCCGACCCGGTGCTCGCGCGCTATCTCGAGGAGCTGGGCTGCGCCACCGTGATGCCGCTCGGATCCGCGATCGGCTCCGGCCAGGGCATCCTCACGATTGATGAGATCAAGATTATCATCGAGCAGGCGCATGTGCCGGTCGTGGTCGACGCCGGCCTGGGCGCGCCGTCCGATGTCGCGCTCGCGATGGAGATCGGCGCCGACGCCGTGCTCGTGAACACCGCCGTCGCGCTCGCGCAGGACCCCGCGCGCATGGCCGAGGCGATGCGCCTCGGTGTCGAGGCCGGGCGGAAGGCGTATCTGGCCGGCCGGATCCCCCGCAAGCCGTTCGCGTCGGCGAGCAGCCCGACCGAGGGCGTCGCGACGCCCGCGCGCAGCTAGCGCCATGCCTCCGCCCGATCGCATGCGCCGCTGGGTCGAGCCCAGCCTGATGCTCATCACAGACCGATCACGCCTGCGCGGCCGCCCGCTGGAGCAGGTGGCGTCGCAGGCGGCCGATGGTGGCGTCACCGTCGTCCAGCTCCGCGAGAAGGACCTCTCCGGTGGCGAGCTGTACGACCTCGCCGTCACCGTCCATGCCGTGCTGCGCGGCCGCGCCCTTCTGCTCGTCAACGACCGCGTCGACGTCGCCATCGCCGCCGGCGCCGACGGCGTCCACCTGCCCGAGCACACCCTTCCCCTGCAAAAGCTCCGCGACTACGTCGGCGACGCCTGCATCGTCGGCCGCTCCGTGCACAGCGTCGAGGCGGCTGTGCGGGCGGAGCAGGAGGGCGCGGACTACGTC
>JBGQHA010000372.1:0-2912 GCA_041497735.1 Dehalococcoidia bacterium
ATCCTCACCCCTAGCCGCGCAGCAGCGCTGCTGCGCGCATCGATGGCGACGCTGCGCGCGGAGGCGGAGGCGCTGGGCACCGACGCGATGCGCTGGCATCCGGCCGAGGGCGAGTGGTGTATGAACGAGGTGCTCGGCCACATCATCGAGGCGGACCGGCGCGGCTTCTCGGGCCAGATCCAGCGCATCCTGGAGCAGCCGGGGCGGAGGCTGGAGACCTGGGACCAGAACGAGGTCGCGCGCGAGCGGCACGACTGCGATCGCGATGGCCGCGAGCTGATCGAGGAGCTGGCGGCGCTGCGCGAGGACGGTCTGCGCCTGCTCGATGACCTGCGGCCGAAGCAGCTCGAGCTGTCGGGCGAGCACCCCGACGTCGGCACGCTGCGGGTGATCGATCTGCTGCACGAGTGGCCGCACCACGACCGCGCGCACGTGAAGCAGGCGCTCTCGATCGCGCAGGCGTACGTGTGGCCGCACATGGGCAACGCGCGCCGGTTCTCGGAGATCGAATAGCCGTCAGCCTTCAGCGGTCAGCAATCAGCGTGGGCGCGCCCTCGACAAGCTCAGGATGGCAGGGCAAGGCTTTCGAGGATCATGCTGAGCACGTCGAAGCGCCGAGGACAGAGCTCCGCCTGAGGCGGACACGTTCCGCTCTGTCCCTACGAAGTCTGCGACAGCGCGGGGTTGCGCCAGACCTTGTTCGGGATGCCGGACATCATGTCGGGCAGCGACCACAGCTCGAGGCGCCAGGGCGTCATCTTGAGCAGGCCGTAGTTCGGGTCGTCGAGGCCCTCGCGGTAAAACATGCCGAGGTCGTAGCCGAGCGGCGGCGGCGTGCTCGCATACAGCTCCCAGACGCGCCACTTCTCGGCAGGATCGTCCTCCCACTCAGCGCGGCAGTCGGCGTAGACCTGCTGCTGCTCCCGGTCCCAGTACGTGAGCGAGACGTACGGGTTATGCGCGACGTGCTTACCTTTAAAGGAATGGCGCTGCGTCGCGGCCCAACAGACGGGCCCTTCCCAGATCGGGTGCAGGATGCGCGAGCGCGGCCGGCCGCGCCGGTGGACCGTCGTCATGGTGCACCAGACGATACGGCGGACTCGCGCCGAGAGGTCGTCTGCGATCTCGGCGAAGGAAGCGACGTCCACGCGACGAGCTAGGCCGTCGCGAGATCGGCGGGCATCATCTTCTGCATCGCCATGCCGAAGCCGAGGAACTGCTCGATCGATGGCGGCTCGCCACTCAAAAGCTGCAGCGTGAAGTCGTAGAGCGGCTCGGCGATCTCGTTGCGGCGTTGCTCGTAGCCGGCGAGCGCCTCGTCGAGCGGGCGGTGGCCGGCGAACCCGTCGTCGATGGCATCGGCGAGCAGCTCAGCGTCGCGGAAGGCGTCGGTGATGCCGAGGCCGGTAATGAAGTCGCGATGGTAGCCGGCGTCGCCGACGAGCGCCCAGCCGGGGCCGAACGGCTTCCGGAAGAAGTTCGGCTGATCGGCCGTGCCGATGTAGCGCTCCTCGGCGCTCGCGTTGCGCATCGCTTCGTGCAGCGATGGGATGCTCTCGATGACCTTCCAATAGCTGGCAGTGATGTCCTTGCGGAACTCCTGGAACAGCTCGAGCGGCCCGCCTACGGCGACACAGTACTGATCGTTGTGCGTCGGGAAGGCGAGCGCGCCCGCGTGCTCCCCAAAGTGGAGCTCGGCGCCCTTCAGCGCGACGTTGCTCCAATAGTTGTAGTAGCCGAACGAGAGCGACGGCTTCGTGTTGTACTCCGGCGCGTTGACTGCCTTGGCGACGAAGGAGTGCATGCCATCCGCGCCGATGACGATCTTCGCCTCGTCGACACCGCTTGGGCTGCGGATACCCGCGACGCGATCGCCGTCCCAAGCCAGCTCCTTGACAGCGAAGTTCTCGCGCAGGTCCACGCCGGCTTCGACCGCCGCATCGACGAGGAGCTTGTCGAGGATCGTACGGCGTGGGCAGTACGCTGGCGGAGGCGGCGGCAGGTCGGGCGGCGGCGGTGGCGGCGAGAATGAGACGCCGGCCATCTCGAAACTCAGCTCCGTGATCGGCGGGCAGCCTGTCGCCTGCAGCCGATCGAGCAGGCCCCACGACTTCAGTTTTGCGACCCCCGGCGGGTGGATGTAGTGCGTCGACATGATGTCGCTGGGAAAGCTGCCCTTATCGACGAGGAGCACGCGGTAGCCCTTGCGAGCGAGGAGCATCGCGGTGGGAGAGCCGGCGCAGCGCGCGCCGACGACGATGGCATCGTACATTGGGAACCTCCAATTCCTGGGAGTTGGGGGCATGATACCGTAACTGTCATTCCGAGCGCAGCCAGGAATCTGATCTCTCGAGAGTGTCGCGTCGAACGCGATGGATCAGACCCTTCGCGGAGTTTATCCTGAGCAAAGCCGAAGGGCTCAGGGTGACAGGCCGCACCCGACTGCTCTAATCGTCGCGGATGGTCAGGACGATCTTACCGATCGCGCGCCGCGACTCGATCTCGCGCAGCGCATCCGCCGCGCGCTCGAGCGGGAACGTGGCGCCGACGACGGGGTGCAGCTTGCCGGCGCTCCAAAGATCGGCGAGGGCGCGGCCCACGCGCTGAGGCATCTCGCTGTCGTGACGGATGTACTCACCCCAAGCGACGCCGACGACCGCGATATTCTTCAACAGCAGGCGGTTCACCTTTACCTCCGGGATCGCGCCGCCCGCGAAGCCGATGACGAGCAGCCGCCCGCCCACCGCGAGCGCTCGCACGCTATCGAGGAAGCGATCGCCGCCAACGGGATCGAACACGAGGTCGACGCCGCGCTCTCCGGTGACGCGCCGCACCTCTGGCAGCCAGTCGCTGTCGGCGTCGAAGAGGTGCTGCGCGCCGAGGTCGCGCACGGCGGCGAGCTTATCGGCGCC
>JBGQHA010000373.1:0-2911 GCA_041497735.1 Dehalococcoidia bacterium
ATGACCTCGGCCGCCATCGGCGCGGAAGACTACTACGTGCTCAACCACGTCCTGTTCACGCAGTACTTCACCAACCAGGGCCACGCGCTCCACCTGAACTACTGGCGCCCCGACTCCGTCTTCGGCAATCAGCGCACGAGTCACGGCTGCGTGGGCATGCGCTACGCCGACGCGGAGTTCTTCTGGAACTTCGTCGGCGTGGGCAGCCGGGTCATCGTCCACTACTAGCGGGGCGTTCCGGCAGCGCGCTAAGCTTCCAGCCGACATGCCGCAGGGACTGCGTACGCTCTCGGTCTACGTCATCGCAGGTGCCGGGTACATCACACTGAGCGTCTTCTTTCCCCGCTTCATCCTCTCCTGGGTGGAAGGCGCGGCGGTGCTCATGCTCGTCTTCTTCGTCGTCCCGTACGTCTACCACCGTCTGCGCAGATGAGCTGGGTAGCACACGACCTCGAGCCCTATGTGATCCAGCGCCACCTCGGCGGGCGTGTGGCGATCATCCCGCTCCTGATCGGCTCGTACGCGCCGGACATGTTCACGAAGTGGTTCGTCTATGGCATCAGCGTCTTCGGCATGAAGATCAAGGCCGACGACCCGGCGCAGTTCCACCGGGGCTGGCCGGGCGCCGGCTTCACGCACTCGCTGCTGTTCGGCGTCGTCGTCGCCGGGCTCTTGCTGTTGTTCACGCGGCGGAAGATCTGGGCGCTGAGCTTCCTGATTGGCCAGTGGTCGCACGCGCTGACCGACACGGGCGATACCGTCGGGACGATGCTCTTCTTCCCGTGGACGCACCACTTCGCGATCGGCGCATGGCAGTACGCGGGCCAGACGGGGCGCTTCAACGACGCCGGCGCGTACTTCAGCGGGCCGGGCTTCGTCTGGGACGGCGTATGGGTGGTGCTGGCAACGCTCGGCTGGCGCACGCTCACGCGCTCGTACTTCGAGACCACGATCGTGCCCGCCGATCCGATCTGGAACTGGGCGTCCGCCGCGCTGCCTTCGGCGGCGGCGATCGCGCTGTACCGCGCGAGCTACTTCTACGGCATCTGCCGCTGGATCACCTGGATCATCTGGGCCCACGTCATCAACCACTACCAGTTCGATGTCGTCTGGGGCGGCCCGCTCTGGGTGCCTGCCGTGAGGGGCGGCACGACGGCCGGGCTGGGCATGATGCCGCTGGCGGGCGGGTGTGCCTGCGGCTGTTGCGGCGGTTAGGGCCGGACTGCGCCCTGCAGGATCGCGCGCACCTCGCGCGGCTGATCCGTGACGATGCCATCCAGGCCGCAACCGACCTTCTTGGCGACGGTATCCAGGTCGCGGATCCAGGAGTACACCTTCAGGCTGCGCTCGTGCGCCGCCGCGACGAACTGCGGGTTGATCGCGGTCCAGTGCGCGGAGATGCCGCGCGCACCGAAGGCCGTCGCGTCGAGCAAGAAGCGCGTCAGGCCGTCGGGATCGGTGTTGTCGCGCAGCAAGCTCGACTCGATCTCCGGCGCCTGCTTGGCGAAGTAGCGCACCGCCTGCTCGCGGTACGACCACATCAGCACGCGTGCCTCTTTGTGCTGGGCTTTGATGACATCGAGCGTGCGGCGAGCGGCCGTCGCGTCCTTGATCTCGACGGCCATCGAGAGCGAATCGGGCAGGGCGGCGAGCGCTTCTTCGAACGTAGGCAGGCCTTCGCTGGTGTGTTGGAGGCGCAGGCGGCGCAGGACGAAGAGCGGATAGAGGCGCACCGGCCCCGGCAGGCCTGTTGTGCGGCGCGGCGACCAATCGTGTAGGAGCACGGGCACACCGCCGAACGAACGGCACACATCGATCTCGACGCAGTCCGCGCCGAGCTCTGCGGCCTTGCGAATGCCGGCCACGCTGTTCTCCGGCGCGTCGAGCGGACAGGTGCGGTGGGCGATGATGGGGATCACGGGAAGACTATAGCGCCATAGCGTCTTAGCGAAAACGCGTGACGGTGGTCGTTCGCCACGATAAGATGAGGGCGGCTTGGGAAGGAGGGCCACCCCTGGCTCGAGTCTTCTTCGAGAGCATCAGCAAGCGCTTCGGCGGGTTCACGGCGCTGCATGACCTCACGCTAGAAATCAACGACGGCGAGTTCTTCGTCCTCCTCGGCCCCTCCGGCTGCGGGAAGACGACCGCGCTGCGCATCGTGGCCGGACTCGAGGACCCAAGCGCCGGCTCCGTCTACATCGGCGAGCGGATGGTGAACGAGGTCGCGCCGAAAGACCGCGACCTCGCGATGGTTTTCCAGAGCTACGCGCTTTATCCTCACATGACCGTGTACGACAACATCGCGTTCGGGCTCCGCATGCGCAAGAAGTCGCGCGGCGACATCGACCGCGCGGTGCGCAACGTCGCGAACACCTTGGGCATCGCGGACCTGCTGAAGCGCCGGCCCGGCCAGATCTCGGGCGGCCAGCGACAGCGTGTCGCGCTGGGACGCGCGATCGTCCGCCAGCCGCAGGCGTTCCTCATGGACGAGCCGCTCTCGAACCTTGATGCGAAGATGCGCGTGCAGATGCGCGCGGAGCTGGTCCGCCTCCACCGCGAGTTGAGTGGCACGTTCATCTACGTCACCCACGACCAGGTGGAGGCGATGACGATGGGCGAGCGCGTCGCGGTGATGGAAGGAGGGCGGCTGCAGCAGGTGGCGCCGCCGCAGGAGGTGTACGACAAGCCGGCGAACCTCTTCGTCGCGGAGTTCATCGGCAGTCCGGCGATGAACTTCCTCGATGCGGAGCCAGCGCAGCAGGACGGCGCGCGCGGCTTGCGCGCCGGCGATACGTTCATCAAGCTCACCGAGACGTTAGCCGCCGCGGTGCAAGGCTCTGGCGTGAACAAACTGCGAGCCGGCATCCGGCCGGAGCACCTGGTACCGCTCGAGGGCGCGAATGGCGACTCC
>JBGQHA010000374.1:0-2903 GCA_041497735.1 Dehalococcoidia bacterium
AAGCGCACTTTCCAGTTGCGCTCGCCCTCCTCGATCTCGAGCGCGCGGCTGTCGCGCTGCAGCAAGAACCTGTGGTCCAGCTCCTTGCAGATCGAGCGCGCGGTCTCCTTCAGCGCCCCGAAGTCGAATACCCAGCTATCGTCCGTCAGCTCCCCTTCCAGCTCGATGATCACGTCGTAGTTGTGGCCGTGGAGCGGCTCGCACCGGCCCTCGAATGTGGCGAAGTGCGCCGCCGCGAAGCGCAGCGTGTTCCGCTCGACGGTGATCTTGTGTGGCATCGTAGCTGCTCGTTCGCATAGTATCAGCTAGGCGAAACGAGCACATGGGCTTCCAGCGCGCGCTCACGTTCTACGATGTGACGAACATCACGGTGGGCGCTATCGTCGGCGCCGACATCTACATCGCCGCCGCGATCACCGCAGGGCTCCTCGGGCCGGCGTCGCTGCTTGCCTGGGCCGCTGCTGGCGTCCTCGCGACGATCCTCGCGATGACGCTCGCGGAGTGCGCGCGGCTCGTGCCGCAGGTGGGCGGGCCATACGCCTATGCCGCACGGGCGTTCGGCGCGCCGGTCGGCTTCCTGGCCGGCTGGTCGATGTGGATCGCCGAGCTGAGCGCGCTGCCCGTCTTCGCCATCGCCTTCACGAACTACCTCGGCTACTTTCTCAGTCTGAGCGCCGTCGCCACCCACACCATCCGCATCGCCTTCCTCCTGGTGCTCACGTCGGTGAACGTCTTCAGCGTCCGCGCCGCAGGGCGCGTGAACGATGCGCTCACGGCCCTCAAGCTCGCGCCGCTGTTCCTGCTCGTCGTCGCCGGGCTCGGCTATATGGCGTTTCACGGCGGCCTCGTGCGGGATCACCTCACGCCCTTCGCCCCGTTCGGCTTCCACAACTTTCCCTCTGCGCTCGTGCTCATCGTCTGGGCCTACGTCGGCTTTGAGCTGTCGACCGTGCCCTCGGGCGAGGTCGCTGATCCGGAGCGCACCATCCCGCGCGCGCTCGCGGTGGGGATGCTCATCGTGACCGCGTTCTACATGTCCACGAACATCGTGCTCTACTCGCTCGTAGCCCACACCGATCTCGCTGCCAGCGCTCGGCCGCTCTCGCTGGCGGGCACGGTGATCTTTGGGAGCGCGGGCGCGGCGCTTCTCGCTGCCGGCGCGATGATCTCCGTCTCCGGCTCCGACGAGTCCGACATGCTCGGCGCATCGCGCCTGGGCTACGCCATGGCCGCCGACGGCCTGCTGCCGCACCCCCTCGCGGCGATCCACGAACGCTTCCGCACCCCGCACGTTGCGCTCATCTTCCAGAGTCTCATCGCCATCTCGTTGACGTTCGTCGACAACATCGCCGAGCTGATCTCGTTCGCCGTCTTCAACCTGTCGTTCTCGTTTCTGCTCTGCTCGCTCGCCCTGCATCGATTGCACCGCGGCGCCGAAGGCCCGCTTGCGCTCTGGCGGCGCGCCTTGCCGTACCTCGGCGGGGCGATCTCCCTCGGCCTGATCGTCGCCACGTCGAACCGCGACAAGCTCACCGGCGCCGCTGTGCTCGCGGTCGGCGTTGCGGCCTACTTCGCCGCCGCGCCGCGCAGGCGGCTGCCAGAAGCGCTCGCTTTTGTCACGGAGACCGAGCACATCCTCCGCCGCCTGGAGCGCCGCCGCATGCGCTTCCTCGGCGGCCTCGTCGGCTGGCTCTCGGGCCGCCGCACGCCGCCGTAGCTACCTTCATGTTGGCTTCACGGTCGCACTCCTATACTGGAAGCCTGGCCAATGCGTATCCTGCTGGTCGAAGACGAACGGCGCATCGCCGACTTCATCGCTCGAGGCCTCTCGGAACAAGGGCATGCCGTCGACGTCGCCCACGACGGCAACGAGGCCTTCGATTGGATCGGCCTGGCCGACTTCGATCTGATCATCCTCGATGTCATGCTGCCCGGCCGCGACGGCATCGATATCTGTCGCGCCGCCCGGCAGGACGGCGTACGTACGCCCATCCTCATGCTCACCGCCCGCGACGCCGTGGAGGACCGCGTTAGGGGGCTGGATAGCGGCGCCGACGATTACCTCGTAAAGCCGTTTGCCTTCGCTGAGCTTCTCGCTCGCATCCGAGCGCTCATCCGGCGCGAACCCGCCGTCCTCGGCGCAACGCTTCAGGCCAGCGACCTGGTGCTCGATACGACGACGCGCGCGGCGTCCCGCGGAGGGACGCCGATCGATCTTACGACGAAGGAGTTCGCGCTCCTCGAGTACCTGATGCACCACCCGAACCAGGTGCTCACGCGAACGATGATCGCCGAGCACGTCTGGAACTACGACTTCGACAACGCGACGAACGTTATCGACGTGCATGTCCGCAATCTGCGCCGCAAGATCGACGATCCGTTCCCGACACGGTTGATCCAGACCGTCCGCGGCGCCGGATACCGTATCGCCACGCCACGGAGCATCAATTCATGACACCACGTTCGCTGCGGCTGCGGTTGACGCTTTGGTACCTGCTGCTGCTGGCGGTCATCCTCGCGGCGTTCAGTGCAGGGATCTACCTCACGCTGCGGCACAATCTCTACGCCAACCTCGACGACTCGCTCGAAGCGCGCTCGGAGGACCTGCTCACCGTGGTTCAGTTCACCGGCGGACGGCCGACGCTCGCCGCCACGCTTCCGGCGCGGCCAAGCGAGTTGGAGCAGTTCGATCGCGCGTACGACTCCTCTGGCGCCCTCACGTTCGATTCGAGTGGAGGGGCAGCGCCGGTCGATGCGGGCGCGGTGCGGGCGGCACTTTCGGGCTCAGCATCTACGCACAGCATCGACGTCAACGGCAGCACGTTCCACGCTCACTTGGCCCCGATCACGCTCGAGGGGAGAGTCCAGGGCGTCATTGAGGTGGCGCGTTCGGACGGCGACGT
>JBGQHA010000375.1:0-2890 GCA_041497735.1 Dehalococcoidia bacterium
CCGGATGATCGAGGACATGGGCCTCGGCGACAAGATGGCCTGGATCGATTCGAAGGTCGGCTTCTATCACGGCGGTAAGCTCTACGACTTCGTCACGCCGGCCGATCTGCTGAAGTTCTCGCCCGTCCCGCTCATCGACCGGCTGCGCATGGGGCTGATGGCGCTCTACCTGCGCCGGCAGAGCGACGGATCGCGTTACGAATCGATAACTGCGACCGAGTGGATCAAGCGCTACATGGGCAAGGGCGCCTACGACGGCGTCTGGGGCCCGCTGCTGCGCGGCAAGTTCGGCGACGCGCACGATCAGCTCGCGATGGTGTGGCTGTGGAGCAAGATCCACCTGCGCTTCGCGTCGCGGAAGGGCGTGTCGCAGAAGGAGCAGCTCGGTTACCTGATGGGCAGCTTCGGACTGTACATCGATGAGCTGGAGCGCCGCCTGCGCGCGAGCGACCGCGCCGAGCTGCACACCAGCAGCGCCGTGCAGGAGGTCGCGGTCGAGAACGGGCGTGCGCGCGGGCGGCAGCTCGCGCGCGGCGAGCGCGTCGACTTCGACGCGGTCATCGCCTGCATGCCGGCACATGTGTTCGCCAAGCTGGCGCCGCAGCTCCCCGATACGTACATGCACAAGCTGACCGACACGCGCTGGCAGTGGGCGATGTGCTACATCATGGCGCTCGACCGGCCGCTCTCGCACCTGTACTGGATGAACATCGCGGACGATGAGATCCCGTTCATCGCCTGCGTCGAGCACACGAACTTCATCCCGAAGGAGCACTACGGCGGCAAGCACATCGTGTACATCTCGAACTACCTGCGGCCGGACCACCCGTACTTCGAGATGGACATCGAGCAGATCGAGCGCGAATACCTGCCGCACCTGACGAAGATCAACCCCGCGTTCTCGCCGAGCTGGATCACGGACCGCTGGCTGTTCAAGGGCCCGTACGCGCAGCCGGTAGTGACGATCGGCTACCGCGAGAAGATCCCCGAGCACCGCACGCCCATCCCCGGCCTCTACCTGGCGACGATGAGCCAGATCTACCCGGAGGACCGCGGCCAGAACTACAGCATCAAGATGGGCGAAGAGGTGGCCGCCATGGCGATGGCGGACGCGGCCGTAGGTACCCCTCACCCCTAGCCCCTCTCCCCGAGGAGAGGGGAACTTGATTGTTTGCGAAAAAGTTGAAATAAATCGCCCGATCTGCGCACGGCGAATTTCTCGAATTGTTTGCAGCGGGCGGCGGCCGACCCATCCCCTAACCCCCTCCCTTCGACGCGGCTCAGGACAGGCCCGACGCGGGAGGGGGAATGGTGCGCCCATCGATCTGTTGCGAGCCATGTAGCGAGGGTAGGGGAGGCGGGGGAGAGGGCGAAGGGGAAGATGGCACGCAGACCCAGAGGTGATGCAAAGGCTGCGTAGCGTGCGCTATTGAAGGCCGTGCTCGCCAGGCCGAAAATGACTAGGGGCGCGTGGTGGCAGAAAGCAGGCAATTGCTTTGAGGCTCGCGACCTACTGGGAACGGTGCGGCGCACTCCTGATAGATCTCGTCGCCGTTGCCGCGTTTCTCGGCATGGGCTTGATTGGAACGGCGAAAAGCAACTCTGAGAATGACGTAGGCGGCGCAAATCTGATTTTCTTTGGGACACTTGTGGTGGCGCTGGCTTACTGGGTAGTCGGCAACGCCATTGGCCAAACCATCGGAGGCGCGGTGGTTGGCGTACGCACGGTGCGTGAGTCGAACGATGCTCGGCCGGGTGCGTACCGAGGAGTTGTCCGCTGGCTCGTTACCCTTGTGACTTTGCCCCTCGGCTTCATTGGTTATTTCTGGATGCTTCGAGACGCTCAGCGCCGAACTTGGCATGACATTGCGGCAGGCACTGTCGTGATAAGGGCGGCACCGAGAGAAGCAACCATGAAAGAGTGTCCGACTTGCAAAGCAGTAACCGACGCGAATTGTTTCTGCGGCAGGTGCCGGGAGTTTCTCCGCGCCCCGGGCTTGGAAAGGCGGGCGGCCGACTGGTGGCAACGCATCGCCGCGCTCTTGCTGGACTACCTCTTGTTCTGCCTGCTTCTTGGCATTGGCTGGCTTGTTTGGTTCTTCTTCTCTGCTACGGAAGGCCAAACACCGGGCAAGAAGCTACTCGGCTTGCGTGTCATCCGCGCCGATGGCACCGTAGCGCCTCCTGCCACGATGTGGCGGCGGGAGGTCTTGATCAAGCCCTTCTGGCCGATCGCGGGTTACTTCGGGTTGATCCCCTATCTGTGGGCGTTCTTGGACAAAGACCGCCAGACACTGCACGACAAGATGATGGGCACCTATGTGGTTCATTATCCGGGCCCGGCGAGCTCATTGACTCCGCTACCTGTCATGCCGATGGTGTGACCTGGCTGTTTCTTGACTCTAGGAGAGCTACGTCAAGCTCGGGACCGGGGACGCTGCGTGAGGATCGTGACGATAGCGCCACCCCGCGAGCCCTTGGCCCGTGGCCCCGATATAGTGACGGCGGGCACAATCGCCATGCTCGAGACTGAGGCCACCCTTGAGATCAAGCAGCTCGTCGCCGAGTTCAAGGTCGGCGGCGATGACAAGCACCTCGACTTCCGCGCATCGATGCCGCTGCAGCGCGACGCCGGCCAGTCATCGGTCGAGCAGGCGTGCGTGCGTGGGCTACGTCTACGGCGATTCGACGTGCGGACGGGCCGTCTACGGACTCGGCCTGACCGGCATCCCCGTCTACAACGTCAACAACAGCTGCTCGACGGGATCGACGGCCCTCTTCATGGGCAAGCAACTGCACTGCTCGGCGCGCTCGGCTTCGAGCACGTGAAGGTCGTGTTCGAAGAGCCACCCAAGACGTGAACGCGGAGCAGCTGCGCGACCTCGGCTTC
>JBGQHA010000376.1:0-2889 GCA_041497735.1 Dehalococcoidia bacterium
CCTCGCCCTCCCGCTCCCTGCGGCCGCCGCCCTTCTTGGCCTTGACGGGCGCGGCACCGACACCGCGGTCTCCGGTCAGGATCTCTTCGGCGAAACGGATCGTCGGCCCAGCCGGCGTGGCAGGAGCCGGCTGGACGGCCAGGGGCGCAGCGATCGACTCGGCGGCGGCAACGGCCTCGGCCTCCTCGATGGCGCTCGCAGCCGGCGCGACGGCGGTCTGCACGTCTTCCTGCGCGGCGACGGTGACCGCCTTCTTCTTCTCGCGCTCCTCCGGCGGCCGGGACGCCATGACCTCGTCGTAAACGGATTGGCTCTTGATATCGATGCGCCAGCCGGAGAGCTTCGCAGCGAGGCGCGCGTTTTGCCCTTCCTTGCCGATCGCGAGCGAGAGCTGGCGGTCCGGCACGACTACCTCAGCGGTGTTCGTGTCCGGATCGATCTCGACGTTCACGACTTGCGCCGGGCTGAGCGCGTGGGCGACGAAGCGCGACGCCTCCGGGTCCCAGAGGACGACATCGATGCGTTCGCCGTTGAGCTCGTTCACAATGTTCTGGATGCGGATGCCGCGCAGGCCGACACACGCGCCGACGGGATCCACGCCTTCCTGGGTCGACCAGACAGCGACTTTGCTGCGGTTGCCGCCCTCGCGCGCGATCGCTTTGATCTCAACGATGCCCTTGAAGATCTCCGGCACCTCCAGCTCGAAGAGCCGGCGGATCAGGTTCTTGTGCGTGCGCGAAACGACGACCTGCGGCCCCTTCGCCGCTTTGTAGACCTCAAGAACGTAGAACTTCATCCGCTGGCCGGAGCGGTAGTGCTCGTTGCGCACCTGCTCCGGCGGCGGGAGTAGCGCCTCGGCCTTCCCGAGATCGATGATGACGTTGCGGCCCTCCATGCGCACCATCTCACCAGAGACGATGTCGCCCTCGCGGCCGGAGTACTCCTCAAACACCACCTCGCGTTCGGCCTCGCGCAGGCGCTGCAACACGACCTGCTTCGCCGTCTGCGCCGCGACGCGGCCGGCGTACTGCGCCGCGACCTCGTCGTCGATGTGCTCGCCGATCTGGATGCCGGGTCGGATCTTGCGCGCGTCTTCCGGCGAGATCTCGATCTCCGGGTCGAGCACTTCCTCCGCAACGGTCTTGCGCGTGAAGATACGCGTCGTGCCCACCTCAGTATCGATCTTGACGACGACGTTCTTGGTAGCCAGCGCGTCCTTCTTGTAGGCGGAGGCAAGCGCGGTCTCCACGGCGTCGAAGACCACCTGCTTGGGCAGGTTCTTCTCCGCGGCGAGCTGCGTGATTGCGACGATGAATTCGTTCTTAGCCATTCGTTAGCACCTCGACCAAAACCTCCCGTATGAACAAAGAAGTGGGCGGAAACCCACTTCTTCAGAAGTGCTATGGTCGGCTATTACTATAGCATCAGACGCCGTCCGTCGCAAGCTGACCTCTCCGCCGCGCTCATCGGTCGAAGCCCACCGGCAGCGACGCGAGGCCGCGCAGGACGATGTTCTCCTTGTATTGGGGCGTCGCGGTGAGCAGGTGCAACCCGTCGAAGCGTTGCGCGAGCGCGCTGAGCGCGATCTCGCCTTCGAGGCGCGCGAGGGGCGCGCCGACGCAGTAGTGATGCCCGTGCCCGAACGAGAGGTGGCGGTTCTCGCTCCTCGTTATTTCGAGCCGGTCGGGATCGTGGAACTCCCCTGGGTCGCGGTTGGCGGAGGCGAGCAGGATGACAGCCTGGTGTCCCTTCGGGACGTGGACGTCACCGATCGAGATGTCCTCCAGCGCCACGCGGCCCGTGAACTGCACGGGCGGATCGTAGCGCAGCAACTCCTCGACGGCGCTGCGAGCGAGGAGCGGATCGGCGCGCAGCAGCTCGAGCTGGTCGAGGTTGCGCAGCAGGGCCAGCGTGCCGTTGCCGATGAGGTTCACCGTCGTCTCGTGCCCGGCGACGAGGAGCAGAATGCAGGTCGCGAGCAACTCCGCCTCGCTCAGCTTGTCACCGGCTTCCTCCGCCGCGATGAGCGCGCTGAGCAAGTCGTCACGGGGCTCCTGGCGCCGCTTCTCGATGAGCTGGGCGAAGTACTGCGTGAACGACTCGATCGCCTTCTGGCGCCGCTCGACGACCTCCGCCGGTAGGAAGTCCTCTGGATCGAGTGAACGCGCCAGCTCGCGCGACCACTGCTTGAACGTCTCGTGGTCTTCCACCGGCACGCCCAGCATCTCGCAGATGACGCGCACAGGCAGCGGGTAGGCAAGGTCCTCGATGATCTCCATCTCGCCCTTGGGCTGTGCCGCATCGAAGAGCTCATCAACGATCTCCTGGATCCTCGCGCGCAAGCCGTCCACGGTCTTGGGAGTGAAGGCCTTGTTGACAAGGCCGCGCAGCCGCGTGTGGTCGGGCGGATCGAGGAAGAGGAACGGCCGCGTCTCACCGAGGAGGATGTTCGCCTGCTCCGGCCCTTGTTGCTCCAAGAAGCGCTTGAACTCGTCGGAGTTGCGGAAGTCGCTGCTCGACCGCGGGTCGCGCAGCATGGCGACGCAGTCGGCGTAGCGGCTTAGCACCACGCCGCCGAAGGGCGCCGGATAGACCGGCGCCTCGGCCCGCAGCCGGGCGTACACCGAGTACGGGTCGATGCGAAAGTTCGGGTCGAGGGGATTGAAGAGGATCTCGGTCGCTTGCGTGTCTTGCATTCGGGCTTTCCTCTCTTGAGAACGGCGGGTGTATGCTAGCGAGGGGGAGGCAGCGTTGCAACCGCCTCCGGTGCCGAAAACGAAAGGAGCTCAAGCCATGATCAAAGGACTAAGCACCGCTGGAATCTGGAGCGAGGACATTCAGAAGAGTCTGCTGCCGTTCTATCGCGACGTCGTCGGCTTGCCGGTGGCG
>JBGQHA010000377.1:0-2885 GCA_041497735.1 Dehalococcoidia bacterium
CGCGCTCGAGGCCGCGCTCGCGCACGATGGCGTCGCGGCACTGATGCTCACGCTGCCGAGCACGCTGGGGCTGTTCGAGCCGCGCATCGCACGCATCGCCGAGTTGCTCCACCAGCACGGCGCGCTCCTCTACGGCGACGGCGCGAACATGAACGCCATGCTCGGCCGCGTGAAGCCGGGCGACCTCGGCTTCGATGTCCTTCATCTCAACCTGCACAAGACGTTCAGCACGCCGCACGGCGGCGGCGGCCCCGGCGCCGGTCCGATCGCGGTGAAGGCGCGCCTCGCGCCGTTCCTGCCGACGCCGCACGTGCGCGAGCGCGACGGGAGCTACTCGCTCGCGACGCCGGAGCGCAGCATCGGGCGGTTCGGCTCGTTCCACGGCAACTTCGGCGTGCTCGTGCGCGCGTACACGTACATACTCTCGCTCGGCGCCGACGGCCTGCGCGCCATCAGTGAGGCGGCGGTGCTCAACGCGAACTACGTACAGGCGCGGCTGCGTGGAGCGTATCGCCTCCCGTACGACCGTCGCTGCATGCACGAGTGCGTCTTCTCCGGCTCGCGACAGAAGGCGAAGGGCGTGCGCACACTCGATATCGCCAAGCGGCTGATCGACCACGGCTTCCATCCGCCGACGATCTACTTCCCGCTCATCGTCGACGAAGCGCTCATGATCGAGCCGACGGAGTCGGAGAGCAAAGAGACGCTGGACGCCTTCTGCGACGCGATGCTCGCCATCGCGCGCGAGGCGGAGCAGTCGCCGGAACCCGCGCGAGAGGCGCCGCACCACACGCCGGTCCGCCGCCTCGACGAAGCGACCGCCGCGCGCAAGCCCGTGCTACGCTGGCGACAAACGGCCTGATCTGTCCCGCACCTATGCAAACCTCTCCACGCCGCGGCGCAGCGGTGGTATAATACATGTGGAAGAGGAAAGGAGGCGGGAACGAATAAGAGGCGCGGCATGAAGCCGCTACAACAGAACCGGCGCCCCGACCCGTAGTACTGCGGTAATGGAAACGCTCGAATGCGCGGAGTACGGGCGGAGGACCCCGGAGGAAGCACTCCGGAGGCGACGCCCACTCGGTGCGGAAGCACCGGAAGCGGTTAAGGGAAGGGACGCCGGCAGCAGATTCGAAACCCCCGCCTGAGGCGGGGGCTTCTTGTTATCTTGGGAGCGATGCCCCGCACAGCGATCGCGCTCGCCTCCGCTCTCGCCGTCGTGCTCACGGCCTGCGGCGGCGGCGGTACGAAGAAGACGGCAACGACACCGCGGGCGCGCACACCCGTCGCGACGGCGACCACAGCGCCGGCGGTGATCGCGACGCCGGGCGTCCGCATCCCGAACGTCGCGCCAGACACATCGATCTCGCTGCCGCAGGGCTTTACGGCGTACGACGTGGCGGACGGGTTTAAGAACCCCACCTCGATCGCGCTCGCGCCCGACCGCTCGGCCTATGTCTCGGACGCCGGCGGCACCGTGTACCGCCTCGCCGACGCGAACGGCGACGGAGTGTTCGAGCAGAGCCCGAAGTTCGCGTCCGGCTTCAAAACGATCACCGGGCTCATGGTCGCTCCCGATGGCACGCTCTACGTCTCGAGCACCAGCAAGGTCACAACTGTGCGCGACACGAACGGCGACGGCACGGGCGACGAGAAGCACGACATCATCACCGGTCTGCCGACGGGCCGCCACCAGAATAACGGCCTCGCCATCGGGCCGGACGGCAAGCTCTACATCACGAACGGCTCGACCTGCGACGAATGCGTCGAGCAGGACGAGCGCTCCGCCAGTGTCCTGCAGGCGAACATCGACGGCAGCCTGCTGCGCGTCTACGCCGGCGGCCTGCGCAACCCGTACGACCTGCTGTTCGATGACCGGGGCCGCCTCTGGGCGAGCGATAACGGCTCCGACGCGCCCTGCGCCACAATCGATGAGCTGGACTTGATCGTGGCCGGCGGCGACTATGGCTGGCCGTACGGTTCGAAGGGATGCGATCCGTACACCGCCGGCACGCCACCCGTCGCCGACCTGGGCCTTCACACCGCCGCGACCGGTCTTGCGATCTACAACGGCAGCGAGTTCCCCGCGACATATCGCGGCGATTTCTTCATCACGCTCTGGGGTGACCTTGGTTTCACGCCACAGCGGGCCGGCCACATCCTGGTACGCGTCGTCATCGATGAGTCGTCGGGCACGCCAAAGGGCACGACTGAGACGTTCGGCACGGGGTTCTCCGCCCCAATCGATGTCGTCGTCGATCGCGACGGCTCGCTGCTCGTGCTGGACTACGGCACAGGCAAGCTCTACCGCATCGTGTATACCGGCTGACCCCTCGCTGCGGCTCCATCAGCTTCCTTCCGATACTTAACGAGGCCCCTGGTGGGCTCTTATGGCCATCACATCGGTCCCGATGCGCAGGGCTTCGGCGCGCTCACGCGAGCGGGCCGGCTGGCTCCGCGTCCACATCGTCTGGGCGCAGCTTGCGGCCATCGCTGCGATCATCATCGCCCTCCCCTTCGGCCGCGAGATCGACCCCGACTTCTGGTGGCACCTGCGGACCGGCCAGCTCATCTTCCACGGCGGCATTCCCCGCCACGACGTCTACTCGTTCACGATTGTCAGCCACACCTGGGTGGCGCACGAGTGGCTGTCCGAGCTGATCATCTACGGCGTGGAATCGATCTTCGGATACGCAGGCAATGCGCTGCTCTTCGGCGGCGCAACGCTGGGCGCGTTGGCGCTCATGTACGCGCTCGCGCGCCAGGCGGGCGCCGGCACGAAGCCGCTGGTCGCGCTCGTGCTGCTCTCCACGATCATGCTGGCGTTCTTCGTGACCGTCCGTCCCCAGATGTTCACCTGGCTGCTGTTCGCCGCGTTCATCTAC
>JBGQHA010000378.1:0-2881 GCA_041497735.1 Dehalococcoidia bacterium
CGAAGACGAAGCGAGCGGATTCAAGGAAGACAAAGACATCGCCCTCGCCGACGAGTCCGGCGAGCCGCTCGCGATCCTCGAGCTCGAGGAGAAGTATGGCTACGACAAGGAGCGCGAGGCCGAGAAGGTCTATCGCACCACCGAGGAGAAGCACCCCGGCGTCGCTGCGCTCTACGCCCAGGGCGATGTGCTGCTCGCCGGCAAGGTGAGCGTCTTCCGCCGTCCGCCGGGGACGTTCCCGGAGTTCCGCCTGACGCCGGCGCAGACGCGCGCCGCCTTCGCCGAGCGCGGCTGGCGCAACGTCGTCGGCTTCCAGACGCGCAACCCCGTCCACCGCGCGCACGAGTACATCCAGAAGTGCGCGCTCGAGATCGTCGATGGGCTGCTGCTCCACCCCCTCGTCGGCGACACGAAAGGCGACGACATCCCCGCCGACGTGCGCATGCGCTGCTACCAGGTGCTGCTGGAGGACTACTACCCGCGCGACCGCGTGTTGCTCTCCGTGCTGCCCGCGGCGATGCGCTACGCCGGCCCGCGCGAGGCGATCTTCCACGCGATCATGCGCAAGAACTACGGCTGCACGCACTTCATCGTCGGGCGCGACCACGCCGGCGTCGGCAGCTACTACGGCACGTACGACGCGCAGCTCATCTTCGGCGAAGTCGACGCGGACAAGCTGGGCATCACGCCGCTCATGTTCGAGCACACCTTCTACTGCCGCGCCTGCGAAGCGATGGCCAGCAGCAAGACGTGCCCGCACGGCGACGAGCAGCGCGTGACGCTCTCCGGCACCAAAGTGCGAGAGATGCTCGCCGCCGGCCAGGAGCCGCCGCACGAGTTCAGCCGCCCCGAGGTCGCGCGCGTGCTGATCGAATCGATGCGCGAGCGCGCGCCGTCCGCCGCCGGAGGCTCGTAGCGCGTGAGCCACCACGAGGCCGGCGTCATTCACGCTCCGCGCGTGTTCGTCGACCCGGAGGCGGCGGAAGCGGCCCTGACCGCACCACGCGCCCGGCTCAGGCTCGCCGGCGCGATCGCGCTGCGCGTCTTCTATGTCGTCGCGGCGCTAGCGCTGTTCGTCCTCGCGCTCCAGATCCTGAAGACGGGCGCGGGCGGCCTCAAACCCGTTCTCAGAGGCATGTCCGCCGATGGTACACCCGGCCTGCTCGGGTTCGGCTGGCTGGGGTCCTACTTGGTGATGAGCGGCTCGCCGGTTGCGGCCATCGCGCTCAGCCTCTTCTCCGGTGGCACAATCTCCGACACCGAGACCTTTGCCATGATCAACGGCACACGCTTAGGCGCGTCGTTCATCGTGCTCTTCGTGGGCTTCCTCTACTATGTCGGTCGCAAGCGCGACCCCGACAGCATCTACATCGGTGTTGTCGCGCTGCTCACGGCGCTGACGCTCTGGACGCCCGTCATCCCCATCGGCTCGCTCGTGCTGCGCCGCGGCTGGTTCGATGGCGTGCGTATCGGGTCGCCCGGCGCACTCACGTCGATCGTGAACGTGGTCTACGACCCGATCACGACGCGCGCGCACGAACACCTGCCGGATCTGGCGCTCTTCGCTCTCGGCATCCCGGCGCTGCTCGGCGCGTTCATGCTGTTCGACCGCGTGCTGCCCAACCTCGATGCGCCGAGTCCCGCGTTCGAGCGCTTCTCGCGTCTCAGCCAGCACCGTCTCGCGATGTTCGCCTTCGGCTGCGCGGTCACGCTGCTCACGCTATCGGTCTCGCTCTCGCTGACGATCCTCGTCCCGCTCACGATGAAAGGCTACGTCAAGCGGCAGCATCTCATCCCGTACATCATGGGCGCGAACATCACGACGTGGATCGATACGCTCTTCGCGTCGCTGCTGCTGAACACCCCGCACGCGTTCACGATCGTCTTCACGGAGATGGTGGTCGGCGGCGGCGTCTCACTCATTGTCCTGCTCTTCGTCTACCCGATCTACTCGCGGATGATCCTCACGCTCGCGCACCGCATCACCGCCAGGCGGCGAAACTTCATCATCTTCCTCGCGCTTATCCTCGCAACACCCGGCGTCCTGTTGGTCGTCTAGGCTTGCCATAATGTTGACTAAGTTGGTACACTTTAGATCATGAAGGTCTCAACCAAAGGCGACTACGGCGTTCGCGCCCTCATCGAGCTGGCCCACCACTACGGGCACGGCCCGCTGCAGAGCGCCGAGATCGCCGCGCGCCAAGAAGTCCCGGAACCCTATCTGGACCAGCTCCTGACGAACCTGCGCCGCGCGGGCTTCATCCGCAGCGTGCGCGGGCCGCAGGGCGGGCATGCCCTGATCCGCGATCCGCGCGAGGTGAGGCTGAGCGAGGTCATTGTCGCGCTCGAAGGCTCGCTCGCGCCGGCGGCATGCGTGGACGACCCCGACGCCTGCAACCGCAGCGGTGGCTGCGTCCAGCGCGAAGTCTACGAACGCGTCCGCGACGCCTCGCTGGAGATCCTCGAGAGCGTAAGCATCGCCGATTTGGCAGAGAAGGAGACAGCGAAGAACCACAATGGTGGACGCTACTACATCTGATCTGCGCGAGCTGAAACCCGCCGTCCGCGCCGGCGAAGAGATCGCCGACAGCGTGCTCGATGTCATCGCGAACACGCCGCTGGTGCGGCTGCATCGCGTCGTGCCCGCCGGCTCCGCGGAGGTGCTCGCGAAGGTCGAGTCGCTCAATCCCGCCGGCAGCGTGAAGGACCGCGCCGCGCTCAGCATGATCGAGGACGCGGAAGCGCGCCGCAAGATCAAGCCCGGCGACACGATCGTCGAGCCGACCAGCGGCAACACCGGCATCGGCCTCGCGATGGTGTGCGCCGTGAAAGGCTACCGTCTGGTCCTGACCATGCCCGAGGACATGAGCGTCGAGCGGCG
>JBGQHA010000379.1:0-2881 GCA_041497735.1 Dehalococcoidia bacterium
GCCACCGGCAAGCCCGGCGCGACGTCAAGCTCCCAGCCCGCGTGTCCCGACTCGAAGCGATACGCCGCGCAGGCGGCGACCATCGCGCCGTTGTCGGTGCAGAGCGCGGGCGATGGCGCGTAGAGGCGTACAGGCGCACGCTGCTCGATCGCCCGGCGCAGCGGGCCGTTCGCCGCGACGCCGCCGGAGAGCAGCACCGCGCGCACACCATTGCGTTGTGCCGCCCGCGCCGTCTTGCTAGCGAGCACGTCGACGATCGCGTCCTGGAACGCCGCCGCCGTCTCCTGGATCTCAGGCGGCGGGCCCTGCTCGCCGCGCACCACGTGGAGCACCGCCGTCTTCAGCCCGCTGAAGCTGAAGTCATCGCTCTCCCCCAACCACGCGCGAGGCAGCCGCAGCGACGGCTTGTCCGCGCCCGTCGCCGCCCGTTCGATCGCCGGTCCGCCCGGGAAGCCGAGCCCGAGCAGGCGCGCCACCTTGTCGAACGCCTCGCCCGCCGCGTCGTCGCGGGTCCGTCCGATCCGGCGCAGCCGCCCGTGGTCTTCCATGATCACGAGGTCTGTGTGTCCGCCTGACACGATGAGCCCCAGCAGGGGGAAGGGCGGCGGCGCGCCGCCGCTGCCGTCATCGATCCAGTTCGCGTAGAGGTGCGCCTCCAGGTGGTTCACGGCGATCAGGGGCAGATCCCACGCGTACGCGAGCGCCTTCGCCGCGCTCACGCCGACGAGCAGCGCGCCGGCGAGGCCCGGCCCGTACGTCACCGCGATCGCGTCCAGCTCGCGCGGGCGCAGGCCGGCCTGCGCGAGCGTCGCCTCGACGACCGGAAGGATCGCCGCGAGGTGCTGACGCGAGGCGACCTCCGGCACAACGCCGCCGTAGCGATTGTGCAGCGCCGCCTGCGACGCGATCACGTTTGCGAGGAGGCGCCGCCCATCTTCGACGATCGCGGCGGCGGTCTCGTCGCACGAGGTCTCGATGCCGAGGATCTTCACGGGAGCGGCGGCAGCGGCGTCCGGTAGAGCGTGCCGCCGACCAGGATGTAGAGCAGCCGGTTTGGCTCGTCGACGGCGATCGAGCGCAGGTCGGTGAACTTCGGGCTCACCAGCTGCTGCTTGAACGACCCGTCCTTCCCGTACTCCACGATGCGGCTGTTGCCTCGGTCGGCCACCAACACCAGACCCAAATCAGGCAGCGGCAGCACCGACCCCGGCGACGATAGCGGAACATCGATGCCCGCCTGACTGAACGGCTGCGTCCCGGCCGGCCCTGCGTGCACGACGTTGTTGTCCGTCGTGAGGAAGTATAAGCCGTCAGCTGCCGCCATCTCGACCGCCTGTCCGAGATCGAAGCCTGAGAGCACGCCTTCGCGTTCGCTGTCGAAGCCGTTCTCGCTGGGCGGATAGCGCCAGACCTGGTTACCCTTCCGGTCCATCACATAGAGGTCGCTGCCGACGTAGGCGATGCCGTCCGCCGATCCCCACGTGTCGGCGTCGCGCACCGGCAGCAGCCGCGAGGGCGCGCCCGCTGCCACCGCGATCAGCCGGTTCGCGTCGTCCAGCACGAGCAGGCTCTGCAGCCCCTCCGCCCAGGCGATCTGCTCCGGCCGGCCGACGATCTGGTCGCCGATCAGGTCGCCCGCCTGGAAGAGCGGAACCGGATCGGGATTCGCGCCGAGCAGCGAGATCGCGATCACGCGCCCACCCTGACGGTCGAGGAAGTACGCGCCGCCGCCGCCGATCGCGAGGTCCCGAGGCGAGATCGGTCCGGGCAGGCGTCCGCTCAGGTCTGTCACCTGTTCCAGATCGGGTAGGAGGAGGCTGGCACTGAGCTTGTTGAGCTGCGTGTCAATTTGCGACCGCAGGTCCGCCACCTGCACCTGGTTCGGCCGCGCGAGCTCGGCATCGTCGAGCGCGTTCTTCGCCGCCTGGAGCAGCGTTCGTTGCTGCGCGACATCCTGTGTCGCGAGCGCGTTCGCCAGGTCCTTGCGCGCGGTGCTCACGGCGCTGTTGAACTTGTCGTCCTTGCTCTGCTGCAGCGCCTGCGGGACGATGTACCACGCCACCAGCCCGATGATCACGATAATGATCGCCGCTACGATGGCGAGCGGCGGGATGCGAGGCAGCGCCGCGCCGAGTCCTGTTGGGTGACGGTACGTCACGCCCGCTTCGTCTCCCTTCAGGCGCACCTTCGGCGGCGAGTAGCTGGGGACCGGCTCGGGCAGCAGTTGCTCGCGCTGGATGTCCTCCTCCAGCGATGGAGGCGGCCCGATGGCGTCGATCGGGACTGGGGCGGCAACCGGCTCTTCGGTCGGCGGCGTGCCCTCTACTACCTGCGGGGGCTGGGCCTGCGGAGCCGGTACGGCGGGGGCGGGGAGCGCTTCGCCCTCGGGCTCCACCACGCACGCGAGGAGCACGAGCGCGAACTCTTGCTGGTCGCGCACGGCGCGAAAGAGCTCGACGAGCGCTTCGTCGCCGCCCTTGAGCAAGATCGCTCGCAGGTCATCCTGGCTGATCAGTTCGTCGATCCGCGGCGACGCGATTAGTAGGAGATCGCCGGGCGAAAGCTGATACCTATCGAAGGTTGGCTCCGCCCACTCCGTCACGCCCAAGGGCTCGGCCGCCGGGCCTTCCGGCGCGATCCGGCGAAAGCGCCCGTCCCCCACGTGATAGGCCAGCGATGGGCCGGCCAGCGACAGGTAGGCCGTCCGGTCTCGTACCGCCAGACTGCTGAGGCCCGCCCCCACGTGCTGCTCGCGCAGCGTTCGCTGGTTCCAGTCGTACAGCTGGCGGTGGGCGGCGCGCAGCGCTCGCAGCGCCGCGCCCGTGATCGATAACGTGTCTTGCTGGTACATGCGGCCGACGGCGTCGACGAGCTGCCCGCA
>JBGQHA010000380.1:0-2875 GCA_041497735.1 Dehalococcoidia bacterium
TCCTTGATCTGCGCGGCGTCCGGCTTCGCTTCCCGCGAGAGCAGCGCGGCCGCCGTCAACACGAAGCCGGGGATGCAGTAGCCGCACTGCATCGCCGACTCGTCGACGAACGCCTGCTGCACCGGGTGCAGCGCGCCGTTCTCCGCGAGACCTTCGATCGTCGTGATGCGTCCGCCTGCCACGGCGCCAACCGTCGTGAGGCAGGAGCGCAGCGGCTGCCCGTCGACGAGGACGGTGCACGCGCCGCAGAGCCCTTCGCCGCAGCCGTACTTCGTGCCCGTGAGGCGCAGGTCGTATCGCAGGTAGCTGAGCAGGTTGCGCTGCGGGGCGTCCGCCTCGCGCTGTTCTCCGTTGACGACGAGCGAGACCATGGCGTCGCGTTACGCGCCGGCCGCGGCGGCCGCCGAGATCGCCTCGACGATCTTCGTGTACCCGGTGCAACGGCAGAGGTTCCCCGCGATCGCCCGGCGGATCTCGGCCTCCGTGGGCGTGGGGTTCTCGTCGAGCAGCGTCTTCCCCGCGAGGATCATCCCGGGAATGCAGAAGCCGCACTGCACCGCGCCCTTGTCGATGAACGCCTGCTGCACCCGGTGCAGCTTCCCGTTCGTCGCCAAGCCCTCGATCGTCGTGATCTCGGCGCCGTCCGCCTGCGGCGCCAGCATCAGGCACGATGTGACGAGCTTCCCGTTCACGATCATCGAGCACGCACCGCAGTCGCCCGTGCCGCAGCCCTCCTTCGCGCCCGTGAGGCGCAGCTCGTCGCGGACCACCTCGAGCAGCGTCCGGTTCGGCTCGATGTACGCCTCATAGCGCCGATCGTTGATGCGATACGTGTACGGAAACTTCTTCTGTTCGGGAACCAGTACCATCGTTAACCTCAATGCATCGACTGGTGCGAGTCGTTTACTAATCGGATCGACAACGAGCAGCAGCCCTTCCAATGTATCGGCTCCAAGAAGCGGTTGATCGTCTGTATCTCCGAAGGCGACCAAGCGCACCGCAGATCTATCGCCGATGCGGATCCACGTCTGGCCGACCTCCTGATCAAACATCTGGCCGTTCGCCAGGCGGAAGCGATCGTGGCGGAAGGCCGTCACACCAAGCCGCGCGAGCAACTGTTTCGGGACGACGGTATAGGCGGAGCCGGTATCGACGAAGACACGCAGCGGCTCCCAGCGCTCGCCCTGCGGATCGCCGATCTCGACATCGACCTGGAACGTTCCCATCGTCTAGCGTCCGTTCGCTCTAGACACTGGAGACTCCTTCTGCCGGCACCAGCCTCTCGCGCTCCAGGTCAGCCCGCAGATGCATGCCCTGCAGCGTTTCCGATCCGACCAGCACGGGGTCTCTCTTGTCGCCAAAGACGACCGTTCCAGCGTACGTCTTGTCTCCGATGCGCAGCAGCGTCTGCCCAACGTCTCGCTTGATCAGCCGCCCGCCGAGATGCCGGAGCGTGATACGCTTTTCGACCTCGACACCCAGCTCCTCGAGCAGCGAGCGCGGCGCCCAGGCGAACGCCGCCTTCGTTCCGGCGGTCGCCGGCACTCGTAGCCAGCGTTCGCCCTTCGGGTCGCCAAACTCGATCTCGACCTGGAATGTGCCCACGCCTTATCCTCTCGCCCGTTCCAGCGCGATGCCCAGGCAGCGCTTCGTCATCGCGCCGACGAGATAGCGCCGGAACTCCGCTGAGCCGCGGACATCCGAGATCGGCCGCGCCGCCTCCCGCGCCAGCCCTGCCGCGCGCTCAAACAGCTCCTCGGACGGCGCCTGGCCTATCAGCGCCTGTTCCGCTTCCGGCACCCGGATCACCGTCGGTGCCACGGCCCCCAGGCAGATGCGCGCGTCGTCGATCGAGCCGTTTGCGCCCAGCGTGAGCCGGGCGCCCACGCCCACGACGGCGATGTCCATGATCTTGCGCGGCGTGTGTCGCTGATAGACACTGCCGGTGTGCGCCGGCGGCGCGGGCAGCCGAAACGCCGTCGCGATCTCCTGCGGCGCTAGCGTGGTCCGCCCCGGTCCGGCGAACAGCTCCTCGATGGAGAGCTCGCGTTTGCCATCCGGCCCCACAATCTCTGCGGTCGCTCCCAGGACGATCAGGGCCGGCGTGGTGTCGGCCGAGGGCGCCGCATTGCAGACGTTCCCGCCGATCGTCGCCATGTTGCGCGTCTGGATTGAGCCGACCACGCCCGCGCCGTCGGCGAGTGCCGTGTAGCGCTGCTGCACGGTCGGGTGCGCCGCGATGCTGGTCATATCGACGCAGGCGCCGAGCCGCAGTCCGCCGCCATTCGATTCGATCGTCTTCAGCTCTGAGAGCTTATGCAGGCTCACCACCGCCGTCGGGTGGCGGCCAGCCTCCTTCATCTGCACCAGCAGGTCGGTGCCGCCCGCGAGCAGCTTCACGCCGTCGCTGCGTCCCTTCAGTAAAGACAGCGCCTCGTCCAGGGACGCCGGTGCGAAGTACTCGAACCTGTGCATGGCGGCCTATTGTAGCGTACCCTCACGCGGGCGTGAAGGTCGGCTCTGCTCTCGATTGACAGGCTCTCCCGCCCGGCGTATCCTATTGGCACTATGGCGGCATTAGTTCGTATCGCGTTCGCCGCGGCACTCGTGGCGATGCCCCTCTGGGCCGCGATCTCGACGCCCGCGCACGCATGCACGTGCGGCCTGGGCTCGCTCGGAGAGGAGACCCAGGCGACGGACTTCATCCTGCTCGGTACGGTACGCGAGATCGCGGCCGTTGATCCGAACGCCGTGCCGCTCGGCTCCTACGTGCGGACCGAGGTGCAGTGGACGGTCGATGTGCAAGAGTATCTCAAGGGCGTTGGGCCGAGTACGATCGGTGCCCGGACCACAACGTATGTGGGCCGTGCCGACA
>JBGQHA010000381.1:0-2869 GCA_041497735.1 Dehalococcoidia bacterium
AGCGTCGCCAGCCCGAGGAAGATCAGGAAGCCCATCAGGTCGGTGAGCATCGTGTCGAACACGCCGGCGATCGTCGCCGGGTCGAAGCCCATGCGCCGCAGCGTCATCGGCACAAGGACGCCGGCGGTGCTGGCGACGAGCATATTGAGGAAGAGCGCCGCTCCCGCGACCGCGCCAAGCGTCGCATTGCCCTGCCACAGCCACGCGATCACGCCGAGCGCTGTGCCGAAGATGACCCCCTTGATCGCGCCCATCGCCCATTCCTTCGCCAGCAACGGGACGATATCTCCGAGCTCGACTTCGCCGAGCGCCATCGAGCGGACAACGATCGTGGCGGTCTGAATGCCGGCGTTGCCCGCCTGACCTGCGATCATCGGCATGAAGATCGCAACGGCGGCGGCCTGCTCGATGGTGCCCTTGAACAGGCTGATCACCGCTGCGCCCGCGAACGCCCATGCCATGTTAAAAGTGAGCCACGGAATGCGCCGCGCGACCGACTCGCGGAGCGGACTGAAGGCCCGCTCCTTCACGCCGACGCCGGCCATGCGGTACATGTCCTCGGTCGCCTCTTCCTCCGCGACGTCCATGAGGTTGTCGATGCTGATCACGCCCACGAGCCGCCGCGCTTCGTCGACGACCGGTAGCGCGACGAAGTTGTAGCGCCGAACTTCGCGCGCGACTTCCTCCTGGTCCTCTCCGGTGCGGACGCTGACAACGGCCGGCTCCATCAGGTCACCGATGCGCTCCTGGGGCTCCGCCACGACGAGCTGGCGCAGGCTGACCACGCCTTCGAGCCGGTGGTCGTCGTCTACGACATAGAGGTAGAAGACTTGCTCAGCGGCGGGCCGGGTGCGCCGCAGATACGAGAGCGCCTGCTCGACCGTCCAGTGCCGGTTGAGCGCGACGAAGCCGGTCGTCATGCGGCCGCCGGCGGTCTGGTCGGGGTGCGGCAGCAGCGGCTCTACTTCCGCGGCGGTCCGCATTGCGTCGAGGACGGCGCGCGCACGGTCGGACGGGAGCGAGTGCAGGACGTCGGCGGCGACGTCGCGGTCGGTCGAATCGAGGATCGGGCCCAGTGCGGCCGGCTCGAGGTGCGCGACGGCATCGGCGCGCGCGTCCTCTTCCAAGTAGTCGAGGACTTGGGCCATCGCTTCGTGCGGGATCACCGGGACGAGCTGCGCGCGCTGCTCGCTCTCGAGCTCGGCGATGACGGCGGCCTGATCGGCGGGGTGCAGGCCGCCGAGGCGCGCGAGCGCCTGATCCAAGCGGCCGTCTTCTAGCAGGCGCTCGATCTCGCTCAGCGTCTCGTCGCTCGTGCTGACCTGGGTGGCGTCTTCGGCCACGGGCGTCCTCTGGGAATGGAGCGGTCGGATGCCCTCAGCGATGCTGGTGCGCGTTGAGGGGGCGAAATGCTATGTTGGACGAACGAAAGCGGCGTGCCGCCTCGCTACTGTACGCACGGTGAGCGGTAGGCGCAATGGCTTCCTTTCGAGCGCGCGCTCGTAGCTCAGTGGATAGAGCATCGGTCTTCGGAACCGAGGGTCGGGGGTTCGAATCCCTCCGAGCGCGCCAATTCTAGTCCCGTTTGGTACCAAGCAGTCCCGCTTCGTCTCCACTACTACTAACCTTCCCGCGCCTTTGACCATCTGCTTTTCCAGCGCCAAGGCCGCCTCGCGGCCCATGCCCGGCATGACATGCGCGTAGAAGTCTGTGGTCGTGGACGTGCGCGTGTGGCCGAGGCGCTCGCTGACGACCTGCACCGGAACGCCGGCTTGGAGCAGATACGTAGCGGAGGCGTGGCGCAGGTCGTGACAGCGGACGTGGCCCACCGCGGCGTCGCGAACGATGCGCCGCCACGTGCGCTTGAGGCCGCCGGCGTCTACGGGCTTGCCGACGATGTTCGTGAAGATGGTCGCGTCGTCCTTGCCGCAATTGGCGCCTGGGCCGAGCTTCAAGCGCTTTGCCCGCTCGGTCGTGCGCTGCCTGGAGAGGAGCTCCATCGCCGTCGGGCCCAGGTCCACGACGTGAGCGCTTGCCACGGTCTTCGTGCCGGGCACCGTGAGCCGGCGCTCGCCCCAGTCCATGTGTCGCCAGCGCAAGCTCAGCAACTCGCCCTGTCTGGCGCCGGTGAGGGCCGCCAGGCGGACGACCAGGCCGTAGGGCGTGCCGTCGGCGGCGACGAAGAGCCGCTCCAACTCTTCGGGCGTGGGCGTGTGCGGGACGTAGCCCGATGTGGTCTTTCGTGAAGGTGGTGCCTGCCGGCTGTCGCTTCGCCCACTGCAGGGTGGTCTGAGCCGACGGCGTGAGCGTGGCGGGCATGTCGTCCGTCGTGAACCCCTCATCGACGGTGAAGGAAACACGAACCGGGGCGCGAGGCTCGTCGCGGGTCTTGGGCATCGAGATCTCGAAGCTGAGCGGCACGTCGGAGATCCGCTTCGTAAGGATCATCTTGTCGGCTACTGCAGACTTGGCGCGGCCGCCGTACAGCGCGTCGACAGGATCGGCTGCACCCTTCTTGCTCTTGTCCTCTTTCCGCGTGTGATCAAGGACGAGTACCGCGCACGGCAACAGCTGAGTTAGAGCTGCGATGCGGTCGAGGATTGGCCGCAGCTCCCGACCTGTGAATCCGTCGCCCGTATGCAGGTCCAAGAAGGCATCAAGGATGATCAGTCGAGGTCGAAGCCGCAATACCTCGTCGATGAACGGGTTTGCTGATTCGTCTTCGTCGAGGCGCAGGAACTGCCGCTCCCAAACGAAGACCTGGGCATCCTCGATCCCGATGGCTTCGCTGAGCGTCGCGAGGTATCGCTGCAGCTTCTGTGGGTGACAGTCCTCCTCGACGAATAGCACCGGCCCTTGTACCGTCGGG
>JBGQHA010000382.1:0-2868 GCA_041497735.1 Dehalococcoidia bacterium
ATCGAGCAGCTCGCCCGCGGCGATCGCCTGTTTCGTCATCGCAATGTCCTCCGAAGATGGGGCGGGGTCGCCGGAAGGGTGATTGTGCACCAGGATGATGCAGGGCGCGTTCTGCCGCAAGGCCTCCCGGAACAGCTCGCCGATGCGCACGACAGCCGTGTGTACACTGCCGCGATACACCTCGTGCGTGCCCAGCACCTGGTTGCGCGTGTTCAGCAGCAGCACCCGCAGGTGCTCTTGATCGAGCAGCCCCATCTCGCCCTGCAGGAGGTTCCCTACGTCCTCGGGCGACCGGATCGAGACGCGCTCCTCCGGCTGCGCGGCGGCCAGCCGCTTGCCCAGCTCCAGCGCCGCCTGTATCTGCGCCGCCTTCGCCTCGCCCAGGCCGTGCTCCGCGCACAGCTCGGCGAAGCCAGCGCGTGCCAGCCCGACGAGGCCTCGGAAGCGTCCCAGCAGCCGGTTCGCCTGCACTAGCGCACTCTCCGCCGCCGAGCCGGTGCGCAGCAGGATCGCGAGCAACTCCTGGTTCGAGAGCGCGCTTGGCCCGGCGTCGCGCAGCCGCTCTCGCGGCCGGTCCGTCGCCGGCAGATCGCGGATGCGCGCCTGGTAGCCGTTCGTGCGTGGCTCAGCCATTCAACGAGGCCGCTCCGCCGTTCCTCGGCATCCGCTCGATCGTTTCGACGGTGCTCGTGTGGGGCAGATGCATGATGCGTACCATATCGCCCAGCTCAACCTCGAGCGCCTGCTCCGGCGACAGCCGGTACACGTCTTTCTTCACGAAGACGTACGTGTTGCGGAAGAGGAAGAACTCGTTCCGGCTCCAGCGCCGCTCCACCAGCCCCACCGTCTCCTGCAGGCTTGCGAACATATCACGCACCGACTGCACCACCTGGTATCCCAACAGCAGCACGACCGAGCCGACCAGCGCCAGCGCGACGATCCTCCCGGCCGTTCCGCTCTTCCCCGCACCCACCGCGAGGTAGATGAATCCTAGCAGAGACAGCGCAAAGAAGGGCGCGAAGAGCGCCGCCGTGCGTACGACAGACGATCGGGCCGAGCCGCGGCTCGCCGGCATGCCCGTTCCTACGGCAGCGTGAGCCGCTGGCCGACCGAGATCGCGTCGCTAATGCTGATGCCGCTCGCGGCCGCGATCTGCTGGGCGTACGTATAGGGATCCAGCCCGGGTGGCGCGAACTGCGTCGCGATGCCGATCAGCGTATCGCCGTCCCGCACGATGTACGGCCGCGGGCCGGGCGTCGCCGCCGGCGGCGGCACAGGGGTGCTCGTCGCGAGGACGCCGATTGTGGGTGTTGCGAGCGCCGTGCGCGCCGGCGTCGTCGTCCGCGTGGTCTGCGTGACGGTCGTGGTCGGCGTCAGTTCTGAGAGCAGGATCTGGCTACCGCTGCTTGATCCCGGCGGCCGCACGATGAGCCACAGCGCCACCGCCGTGCCCACCAGCAGCGCCAGCAGCGATCCGCGATACAGATTGAAGGAGGGGAGGGAGCTGACGGGGCTCAGGCATTCCGCGCAGAGATCTCCGCCGTGGAGCTCGCAGTAGACCCGAGCGCAGCGGCGGCACTGGCGCGTCGCCTGATGATCACAGGCGTAGCACTGCATCGGCGCCACTATAGCAGGCGCGCCGATGCAGTGCTAGACGACAGGTGTTACGGAGCTACTGCAGGGCGACGGTCGCGCCTGCATCTTCGAGCTTCTTCTTCGCCACCTCGGCGTCTTCCTTGCTGACGTCTTCCTTCACCGCCACCGGCGCGGACTCGACGAGGTCCTTCGCTTCCTTCAGGCCCAGCGTCGTCACCTCGCGGACGGCCTTGATCACGTTGATCTTGTTGGGGCCGATCTCCTTGAGCATGACCGTGAAGGTGGTCTGCTCCTCTACGGCTTCCGCCGCGGCAGCGCCCGGAGCGCCTGCCATTGCGGGCGCGAACGCCATGGGGGCCGCCGCCGTGACGCCGAACTCCTCTTCAATCATCTTGTTCAGGTCACGAAGCTCAATCGCGGTGAGTTCTTTGATGATGTCGAGTGCCTGGTCGACTTTCGTTGCCATGATCGTCTCCCTCTATTCGTTGGCCGGTTGTTCTTCGGTATCCGGTTGTTCCGCAGCCGCTGTTTCCTCGGCTGGTGGCTTCTCATTGGCCGGCGGCGTCTCGCTGGCCGGCTCGTCCGTGGCCGCCGGTGGCTCGGCGGCTGCTTCTGCCACGACTGCCGGTTGCTCGGCGGCCGATGCTTCCGCCGTTGCGATAGGCGCCTCAGCGACTGGCTGGGCCTCTTCGAGCTGCTTCGCCCGGGAATCGAGCAAGCCCGCCAGGTTCCGCGTCGAGCCCTTGAGCAGTCCTGCGAGCTGCGTGATGGGCGCCTGGAGCAGCCCCGCCAGCTGTCCGAGCAGCACCGGCCGGGTCGGCAGGCTGGCCAGGTCCAGGATCTCCACGGCGCTCAGGAGCTGACCGTCCATCATGCCGCTCCGCACTGCGAAGGCGTTCCGCGCCGTCCGCGCGTACTCCGTCACCACCTTTGCCGAAGCCGAGGCGTCCTCGTAGCCGAACAGCACCGCTGTCGGCCCCTCCAGCAGCTCCGAGAGGCCGGGCTGCTGCGCCTCGCCTGCGGCCCGCAGGAACAGGCGGTTCTTCACCACCCGCATTTCGACGCCCGCGTCACGGATCGACTTCCGCAGCGCCGCGATCTCGGAGACCGACAGCCCGCGGTACTCCGCCGCGATGACGATCGTCGCCCGCTCGATGCGGTCGCGCAGCCCTTTGACCGTCGCGACCTTCTTCTCGTTTGGCATCCTTCTAACCTCTTCCTGGGCCACGAAAAAGCGCCCTGCTAAAGACAGGGCGCGAGCATCTGAGACGC
>JBGQHA010000383.1:0-2861 GCA_041497735.1 Dehalococcoidia bacterium
CTTCTACGTCCCGTTCTTGGCATCCGGCTCGCTCTTCGACCAGCTCCCGGACGACACGCTCGTCATCGTCGACGAGGCCGCCGACCTATCGAAGGCGCTGGACGAGCACGACGCGCAGCTCGAGGAGGTGCGGCAAGACCTTACGTCGCGAAGCGAGCTGCCCGGCGGCCTGCCGCTGCCGCAGATTACGACGGCCGAGCTGCTCGACACGCTGGCACGCCGGCGCCGCCTCGCGCTCTCGCGCTTTGCGCTGGAAGCGGCGCCTGACGCACCCGCGACGGCCGCAGGGACAGTGCGTCTGCCCTTCGCGACGACGGACGCGTACGGCGGCAGGCTGCGCAACCTCGCCTCGGATGCGGCGCAACAAGCGCGACGAGGGCACGCGCTCGTCATCGTCTCACAGCAGGCGCAGCGGCTGGCCGAGGTGCTGTCCGAGGAAGGCGTGGGCGTCGCGCTGTCGGAGACGCCTGGCGCGCCTGAGCCGGGCATGATCGCTCTCGTGCACGGCGCGCAGCGTCAGGGCTGGCGGCTGACGGCATCGCAGCCACCCCTGACGCTGCTCACCGACGCCGAGGTATTCGGCTTCGTGAAGCAGCGCCGGCGTTTGCCGCGGCGCAGCGGCGCCACGCGCGACGCCTTCCTCGCGGAGCTGCAGCCCGGCGACCACGTCGTCCACATCGAGCACGGCATCGCGCGGTTCGCCGGCATGGTGCACCGCCAGATCGACGGCGTCGAGCACGAGTACCTGGAGCTGCGCTACGACCAGGGCGACAAGCTCTACGTCCCGGCAGAGCAGGTCGACCGCGTGAGCCGCTACGTTGGCCACGGCGGCGAAACGCCCAGGCTGACGCGGCTGGGCAGCCAGGAGTGGTCGCGGACGAAGGCGCGCGTGCGGCGCGCCGTTGCCGAGCTGGCGAAGGAGCTGTTGGAGCTCTACGCATCACGCCAGCTCATCGAGGGGCGACCGTTCTCGCCGGACGGCGCGTGGATGCAGGAGCTGGAAGCATCCTTTCCGTACGTCGAGACGCCGGACCAGCTCGCGGCGGTACGCGCCGTGAAGGCCGACATGGAGCACGAGCGGCCGATGGACCGCCTCGTGTGCGGCGACGTTGGGTACGGCAAGACGGAGGTGGCGGTGCGGGCAGCGTTCAAGGCCGTGCTCGACGGCACGCAGGCCGCCGTCCTCGTGCCCACGACCGTGCTCGCGCAGCAGCACTACCAGACGTTCCGCGAACGGCTGTCGGGCTTCCCGGTGCGCATCGAGATGCTCTCCCGCTTCCGGTCGGACCGCGAGCAGCGCGAAGTAGTCGAGGCTCTGGCGGAAGGCAAGGTCGATATCGTCATCGGCACGCACCGGCTGCTGCAGAAGGACGTTTCCTTCAAGAACCTCGGTCTCGTGATCATCGACGAAGAGCAGCGGTTCGGTGTCGGGCACAAGGAGCGGCTGAAGCAGATGCGCAAAGAGGTCGACGTGCTGACGCTATCGGCCACGCCGATCCCGCGCACGCTGCACATGTCGCTGAGCGGCATCCGCGACATGTCGACGATGGAGACGGCGCCCGAGCAGCGCCTGCCGATCAAGACGTACGTCCTCGAGTTCGACGACCACATCGTGCGCGAGGCGATCCTGCGCGAGTTGGAGCGCGGCGGCCAGGTCTATTTCCTGCACAACCGCGTGCACGACATCGATCTCGTCGCGGGCAAGCTGCGCGAGCTCGTGCCCGAGGCGGAGATCGGCGTCGGGCACGGCCAGCAGCACGAGGACGTCCTCGAACAGGTGATGCTCGACTTCGTCGCTGGGCGCATCGACGTCCTCGTCTGCACGACGATCATCGAGTCGGGACTCGACATCCCGAACGTGAACACCATCGTCATCGATAAGGCAGACAAGCTGGGACTGGCGCAGCTCTACCAGCTCCGCGGCCGCGTCGGCCGGGGCGCGGCGCGCGCGTACGCGTACCTGCTGTTCGATCGGTACCGCTCGCTGTCGGAGCCGGCACAGAAGCGGCTGCAGGCGATCTTCGAGGCGACTGAGCTGGGCGCGGGCTTTCAGATCGCGCTGCGCGACCTGGAGATCCGAGGCGCGGGCAACCTGCTCGGCGCGGAGCAGAGCGGCCACATCGGCGCGGTCGGCTTCGACCTGTACATGCGGCTGCTCGCAGACGCCGTCGACAGGCTGAAGGCGATTCGCGAAGGCCGCACGCCGCCGGCGCCGCGCACCGAGCAACCGCCCCTCGCGATCGATCTGCCGTTCACGGCGCACCTGCCGGCGACGTACATCGGCGACCTCAACCTGCGGCTGGCGATCTACCAGCGCATGTCCGAAGTGCAGTCGGCCCACGAAGCGGACGCGCTCGCTCAAGAGCTGCGCGATCGTTTCGGCGCACCACCATCGGCCGCCGAGAACCTGCTGTTCGCCGTGCGCATCCGCGCGCTCGCGCGCCGCGCCGGCGTGTCGGCGGTGCAACAAGAGGACAACCAGCTCGTCGTCCGCGCCGACGGCGAGCCACCGCTGCGCGACAGGTTGCGCCGCTTCCGCGCGAAGGGCGTCTCGCTCGGCGCGACGCAGGCGCGCATCGATCTCGCCACACTAGGAGAGGGCTGGCCGGAAACGCTGCTGGACGTGATAAGCGAGCTTGCCACGGCTTCGATCACGACCTAACCGAAGCCGTGAGTGGCCTCGATCCAACGCCCTTCCGTTCTGCCGCGGTTTACCGATACCCCGCGTCAGGCCTAGAATACGGCTCGTTGCTGGCGGGCGCCTGGTGTGAACCGTGACACAGACGACGTACGACGCCCACTGGCGCGCAGAGGATGAGCAGGCCAGCTTCGACCTGAGCGGGCTGCCCCGCACCGCCTAC
>JBGQHA010000384.1:0-2848 GCA_041497735.1 Dehalococcoidia bacterium
GATCTCTGACGTTGGCGCGGCGCAGATCGTCATCGCCGCCACGCCGACGTATCGCGCGCTGTACACCGGGCTGCTGAAGTGCTTCTTCGACCTGATGCCGCAGGGGCACCTCTCGGGCAAGGTGTGCCTGCCGGTGCAGACCGGCGCCGGGACGCACCATGCGCTCTCGCCGGAGTACGGCCTGCGCCCGCTCTTCATGTCGCTCGATGGCATCCCGCTCGCGGGCGTCTACGCCACGGACGCGGAGTTCATCGACGGCGCACCGAACGCCGACCTATCGGCGCAGGTGGCCTCGGCGGCGGAGACGGCGCTGGGGCTGGTGGGGCGGTAGCTAGTTGATGGTCGGTTGTGCAGTGAGTCGAGGCGAAGCACGAACCTGTTGAGCCTTTAGCCAAGACTGCAATTCAGCAAGGCTTGTCATGACCTTAGCGCGACACGTGAAGCCGTCGCGATGCACGAGGTCAGCCAGTTGCTTTTCAGTGACAACCACGTCACAGTACGTCAATGCTTGGCCCACGTAGACGAAGTCGTAGGCGTCGTTTCGTTGGACGCGAAGAGTTCTATTCTTCGACCACTGGCGGTGCAAATGAATGTCCAGGCGGACGCTAGGTAGGTCATCAAGGAAGGACCGCACTCGGGCTTCTCCGAGGCTGCGAAGTTCTGAGATTGATATGCCGTGACGCGCCAAGGCATTGACAAGAGGTTCTCGCACGGAGCTCATCGCACGCGAGTACAGGACATTCTCGCGCTGCTCTTCACTCAACGGAGTCTTTAGCTCCGCGAGTCCCCTGGCAAAGCTACCTTCTGCAGAACCGATGCGGTCTATGCCAAACAATTGTGTCAGCAAGGCGTTTAGTGGATCCGCGTGTTGCCAGCCGTAACCCAGAAGGTTGAAAGGGGTCATGGCGTCTTCCTTGATCCTGCTGGGAAAGACCCGCTGGAGCGCCTGGTCCAGCTCACAGAAGATCATGTCCGACGAAAGCGTCAGCCCGTCCGAGATGTCCAGCATCAGATCCATCAAGTTGGTCGCGGACGCTACATTCCTTCGCCGTTTGGTTTCGATGAAATGACCGTATGACAGAGGAAAGCACGCAATACTGGAGTCTCTGGCGTGTCGTATCGCCGTCAGAGCCTTGGCGTCCTCTTCGCACCGAGGACTGCCGTTAGCTGCTCTGGCAAGCTCGATGTACCTATTCTGGTCGAGGTAAACGATCTTCATACAGAACAAGCGTACGCCTATACGCCAGCCACGGCAAGTACCATGGATTCGGCAATGCCATCCGATCCCGCATTCCGCTGGGCGCGACGTGTGCGGCCGGAGCTGATCCGGCGGCTGTACGAGCTCGACGCGAAGGGCGTGCAGGACGATGAGCTCCTGAACGAGGCCGGCTACGCGCTCTACGCGCGCTGCGAGAGCATCCGCATCGCAACCGAGGCGCACGCAGGCCGCCCCACTTGCCGCGAGTGTCGCGCGCAGATGGAGCATCGCTGGGCCAGGCACGAGCCAATGGTCTGCGGCGAGTGCGGTTGGACAACGACCTGGGCCGAGTACCACAAGTCGTTCCAGCGCCGGCAGCTCCACGGCGGGAAGGCGTACCCCGACTTCCTCGCGTTCCTGGAACGCTGGCCGGCGGCGCGCACGTATCGCGACAAGCTGCTCGAGATCGACCGGCTGGTCCACGCGCTGCACGTCGATGCGAAGCACGGCTTCGCCCGGCCGGCCGCGGTGAACATACTTGAGGTCACCATGCGCGAGGCGCGAGAGCTCATGCAGGAGCTAGCATACGGCACCGCAAGCACGCCCGGCCTCGCCGAGACGCGCGCGTCGTGGCAGGAGACCACTGACTCGATGTTGGCCGTGGCGCGCGAACGCATCGCGAACCGCCAGCGCCCGCGCTGACGTCGGCCACCTCGTTCCCCTTCCCTGGGAGGGAAGGGGCGGGGGTTAGGTCGCCTAGTGGAACTCGCCCTCCCGGATGGCGTACACCAGGGCAACGACCATAGTAGCTATCATCCCGGTGAAGATCGCGCCGATGCCCAGGCACATGGCAATGACTGCTCCTGTGCTCATGCTTCGATCTTATCGCGGCAGCCGCTCCGGCGGACGGGCCGAACGTCACATCTTCGACAGGCCGGATAGCGCTAATCCCGCCGCGACGCTGGTGAACGTGCCCGTCGCGGCGAGCTGCGCGCGCGGCAGCGCCTCCTCCAGTCCGCGCCGGAAGGCCGGGATGAGCGACGAGCCGCCCGTGGTGATCACGGTCTCGATCTCCTCCGGCGCGCAGCCGGCGCTCTCGATGGCGGCCAGCGTACACTCGCGCGCGGCGCGGAGCTGGGCCGCGATCGCCGCCTCGAACTCGTGGCGCGCGACCGGCTCGCGCACGTCCACGGGATAACGTTCGAACCGGACCTCGGTCTGCTCGTCGTCCGAGAGCGCGATCTTCGCCTCTTCGATCGCGCGGAACAGCGCGAGGCCCAGGTTGCGCGTCACCAGCCCTTCGAGCTGCGCGAACTCGCGCGGCTTATCGCTCGCGCGCTTCGCCTCGCGGATGAGCTGCAGCAGATCGGGGCGGTTCAGCTCGACGATCGTCTGCCAGCTCCGCAGCCGCGAGAAGAGGTGGCTGGGCAGCGGCAGATGGCGTTCGAGATAGTGCGCTCCCTTGCCGAAGTGCTTCGAGACGCGCGTCTCCATCAGCCTGCTGTCGAGCAGGTCGCCGCCGATCGGCACACCGCCGGTCGCGAGCACATCGATGCCCTCGCGCGTCGCGCGCGCTACGGTGATATCGAGCGTGCCGCCGCCGAAATCGAACACGAGGAAGTTCGCCCCAGGCGAAAGCTGCGCCTCGGC
>JBGQHA010000385.1:0-2836 GCA_041497735.1 Dehalococcoidia bacterium
AGAATGACGGATGGGCGGCGGGAGGTCTAAAGACCTCCCCTACGTAGCCTTCTTCCAGTAGATGCGCTTGATGGCGATGGGGCGGAAGCCGAGGGCGGCTCTGGATTGGAGAAGGAATTTCGTCGTGTCTAACGATCAGCGATGAAGGGAGGACTGAGAGCGTACCATAAGAAGACCATCAGCACGACGAAAAGAACCAGAGCGATGACCGCTATTGTGGCTGTCCGCTTCAGCAGTGTAGGAAGGGCTTCTCTTAGCTTGTTCGTTGACTGCACCACCCTTGTCCTTGATCAACCCACTGTTTGGACCACACTTGCATGTCGAAGTCCTTGGTTACCGAGAAGTTCACAATCAGTAGATGGACGCCTACTTCCCACCTGAAGCTGGAGTAGGTGTACTCCTCATAGAGAAACAGGTTCCAGGGATCAAGCCACTGTGTTTCGTATGTGTCATTTCGATTAGTAACGCCGTACGGAGATAGCGCTCCGACGTCTTTGGTCGCATAGCGGTGGCCTACGAAACCATACCACGGGTTAGACTGATCCGTTACGCCATACCAGTGCTCGTGCAAGCGTACGTAAGCATAAGGCAAATCGTCCGCAAGATCAGTGAAGTGGAGGACCCAATCAAACCCCGCCAAGATAGGACTTCTGATCACTCGCTCAGCGTCACAGCGATACAACGTGACAGGCTGACTGGAGGAAGCCGTTCCTGGCGCCGCGCCAGGCGGCGGGGGAAGATCCATCATTGCGGTGCCCTCTCCCGCCGTGCCATCGTTTGTCGTTTGAAACTGAAGGACATCCACAATCCCGCCAGTGTCGGGACGGCGCACCAGGAAACATTCCGTGTGGCTCTGGCCGTCACTCAATTGAACCGGATCTTCTGGTTCTCCTAATTCCTTCACGATGCTGCCACATTGCGTTGCGGCGTCGATTGTCCTCGGGCCCGCGCAGTTGTGATTGTACTGCTTCACGGAAGCAAGGATATCGGTCACTGTCTGCTGCCCATCGGGCGGACCCAGGTTCCACACGTTGCCACCGATCAGCGCCGTGCGGTCGGTGTCCGGGGTGTAGCCAGGGTTCGCGTAAGGAGGCTCACCCGGGGTGGAATCGTAGTCGTTCTTCCCGTACTGGCCTAGAACCCTCAGGATGTCCGCCACTGTCTGCCTCCGCGGCGTGTTCAGCTTCTCTGGATCGAAAAAGTCCCATGGATTGTTCGGATCTCGCTTCCCTCCGTGTTGCTGGTCCAGCGAGAACTCCTCGATGTCAGCACAGCCGTCCCCGTCAGTATCGACAACTGTGATTTGCGACCCTGCATCGCCTGTCTTGCGTGACCCAGCTGCCAGCAACAAGGCAACAGCAACTGCGGCCACGAGAAGGAGCTGCTTCATGGTGACTCTATAGTTTCGCCTGGCGCGGGAGTCTCTACCGCGATGTCGCCGCTCAATTTCTCTTGAACGGGGAAGCCAAACGAGTCCCGACACCACCTCGACACCTCGCTGGAAGGATGGTCTTGATTGACGGTGACGGTCTCTATCGGGCCGAGGCTGTCGCACGAAGATAGGTTCTCGGTGTATGCCCGCGCCCCTAAGGCGAAGGCACCGACAACGAGAGCCGCGATGACGAGGAAGGAAACGGCCTTGTGGCGTAGAACGAAGGTCACCGCAACCACCTCCTTTGCGGTGCTGCCGCCCGAATTGCGTCTATTCTGCGCTACTCCCCATGGCCTGTCAACATTGTGATGCGCGGCTCAGACTTACCGCATTAACCGCTTTCCAGTAGATGCGCTTGATGGCGATGGGGCGGAAGCCGAGCGCGGAGTACATATCCTTCGGCGTGTCGTGCGGGTCGGCGACAACGACGATCGGCCCCGCGCCGCGCGAGCGCGCATCGCCGACGCCGGCGTGGATGAGCGCCGTCGCGAGACCGCGGTGGCGGTACTCCGCGTGGGTGGAGATGTCATCGACCAGTCCGACGCCGTCGTTCCCCTCCCACGAGGCCAGGAATGCGACCGGCCTGTCGTCGACATAGGCGAGCCAGAAGCGCGCCGGCGGTGATTTGATGCGCCGGTTGCGGAACATGACATCGGCTGTCCAGCGGCCGCTGTTTTCGTCCAGGGTCTCATTGTATTCCTTCCAATCGATGAGGTTGAGCTCCTCGTAGTCGCTCCACGCCGCGTCCGAATCCACGACGCGGACATCGTGCGGCTTGCACGGTAGGCGCAGCTCACCCTCGAGGAGCTGGTACAGCATCTCGTGCGGCCGGTAGCCGTCGCAGGCGAGACGCGCCTCGAACTCCGGTGGCGTGAGCGGATCGAGGTCGAAGCGCCGGTACGCGAGGCCGGCGAACTCGCGCTCGACGCGGGCGAGGAGGCGATCGATTTCGTCGGGCGTGCGCGCGGTGACGTGCGCGACGTGATTAGCGTCGCGCATGAGCGGCAGCTCGCGGTTGCGCACGAACGTACCGCCGTCGGCCTCAAACGTCTTGTTGCCGAGCGCGAACATCGATTGGTTGACGGCGAGAGCGCGGCGAAGGAGATCGTCGCTCATGGGAGGCATCTTAGCGAACAGGGCGACCACCCTTCGGCGCTGCTCAGGGCAAGCTCCGGGTCGCCCCTACGTCGCGCCGGTTCGGAGGAGCGCTATACTTTATCCAGCAGGAGGAACGAAGATGGCGATTGCAACGACGAAGCTGGGGCACATCGTGCTGCGCGTACGCGAGCTGGAGCGATCAGCGCGCTTCTATATGGATGTGCTCGGCCTACGCAAGACGGGCGAGATCCCGGGCGTGATGGCGTTCTTCTCGACACAAGGCAACCCCGACTCGCATGACCTGGC
>JBGQHA010000386.1:0-2836 GCA_041497735.1 Dehalococcoidia bacterium
ATCGGACGCCGGCAGCGTTACGAGTGCGCGGCCGGCCGCGTGCGCCGCGAGCAGCCGCTCGTGCACCTTGCGCGGCCGCGGCTGGTCGACGTTCAGCACCACGATCGGATCCGCGCCGTCCGGCAGCGCATTCGCGCCCGCCCGCAACGATGACGCGCGCCCTTCTCGATACGCCTCGTTCACAACGACGCGCGCGGTTGGTGGCACGTGCGGCCGTACCGTCTCTGGCTCGTGCCCGAGCACGACGACGATGTTATCGACGCCGGCCGCGCGCAGCTCCTCGATCTGGAACTCGATTAACGTCGAATCGCCCCATGGCAGCAGCGCCTTCGGCCGCCCCATCCGCGTCGATTCGCCCGCAGCGAGCAAGATGGCAGAAGTCACGCTCCACCAGCCCCTTCCCCTCTCCCTCTCTGAGGGAGAGGGGCGAGTGATCGATCACCGACTCGGACATCGACAACTTGGGGTGAGGGAGTGATCGATTCACCGGCAGCAAGCAAGATGGCAGAGGTCATTGTGCGTTCAAGCCCCCTCTCCTCTCAGGAGAGGGGGCGGGGGAGAGGTCATCTAGATCTCCAGCACGTTCCCGTCCGGGTCCGCTACGACAGCGAACGGGATGCCCGGGCCGTGCTCGCCGCGCTCGATCACCTTGCCGCCGGCCGACTCGACGTCATTGATCGCCGCCGTGTGCTCGATGGCGTGGTCGACGTGGAAACCGATGTGCTGCGGCCCGCGTCCGGCGCGCTCCGGGTCGAGCAGGATGCCCAGCGCGCTGTCCGTGCCCGGTAGTCCCACGAAGACGATCTGATCGCTGCGGAAGACTTCCGTCAGCCCGAAGGCGTCGCAGTAGAACTTGACCGCCTTCTCCAGATCGCGCACCGGCATGATGAACGAGAGCGCCGTGATCTTTGCCATTTGCCTTCTCCCACCTGCTCCTTCAGGAACGTTCGGCTACCTCTAGCGCCCCTTCCCTAAAGGGAAGGGGCTGGGGGTTAGGTCGGAGCGCCATAATCTTTGCCATCTACCTTTTCAATAGCGCGCGGCTACCTCTAGCTCCCCTTCCTTTAGGGAAGGGGTTGGGGGTTAGGTCGGAGCTGCCTACGCCTTGCTGCTCACGAGCACGCGGTCGCGCATCTCCATCTCGGGATGCGCTTCCAGGTACCTGTCGAACGCCGCGACCTTCTCGGTGTCTTCGAAGTCCTCCTGGAGCGTGATCTTACCCCATCGGGTCCGTGCGTAGATCACGCCGGCGTTCTCGTAGACGAGCGTGCCGTCCGGCGCCTTGGCGTGGTCGCTGAAGCGTACCCAGATGGTTGCGCTCCAGGGCCAGCCGCTCACCACGATCTCGTGCGCTTCAAACTGTATGCCCACTCGCACGAACCGCTGCAAGAACGCTTCGATCGCGTCGCGACCGCGGTGCTCGCCGCTCCAGGAGTTCTCACCGGGAAACACCAGGACGGCATCCTTCGCGTAGCTGTTCAGCATCGGGCCGATGTCGCCTTCGTTAACGCGCCGGATCGAGCGCCTCAACACGATGCCGGCCAGCCAGCTAAGCATCGGCTAGATCTTCCCCAGCGCGCGCAGCACGCGCTCCGGCGTGATCGGCGCTTCCGTCACGCGCACGCCGAGCGCATCCTCGACGGCGTTCGCAATCGCCGCCGCGCCCGCGATGATCGACGGCTCGCCGACGCCACGCGCGCCGTACGGCCCGTCGTCCGACGGCACCTCGACGATCTTCGTCTCGATGTCCGGCACGTCCATCGCGGTCGGCATGCGGTAGTCGAGGAAGCCCGGGTTGAGCAGCCGGCCTTTGTCGTCGTAGAGCATCTCTTCCCATAGACCGATGCCGATGCCCTGCGCCGTGCCGCCCTGGATCTGCCCGGCTACCGAGAGCGGGTTGATCGCGAAGCCGGCGTCCTGCGCGCTGAACCAGCGCAGCACCGTCACCTCGCCGGTGTCGCTATCGACTTCGACCTCGGCGATCTGCGCCGTGAAGCCGGGCGCCTGCGCCCGAGCGGTGATCGCGCCGCGGCCGATCACCGGAGGGTGCAGCGCGCCGAAGCCCGTCGTGATGCCGCCCAGCCGGCGCAGCGGGAGCGCCTTGTCCGGCGAGCCCTTCACGCGAATCTGGCCCTCCGCCGATTCCATGTCGTCCGGGTTTGCCTCCAGGCGCTCGGCTGCGATGGCGAAGAGCTGCTGGCGCGCGTCCTCCGCGGCGGCCTTCACGGCGCGCCCGACGGTGAACAGCGTCTTGCTGCCCGCGCTCATGCCTGCGAACGGCGCCGTCTTCGTGTCACCAGTAACGACGTTGATCCTGTCCAGCGGCACGCCCAGCTCCTCGGCGGCGATCTGCGCGAACGAGGTGTTGGTGCCGGTGATGTCGTTCGCGCCGACGACAACGGTGATCGTGCCGTCGCCGTTCAGCTCGACGTACGCGCTCGCCGGCTGCAGGCCGCCCAACCAGCCGCCGACAGCGAGCCCGATGCCGCGCTTCTTGCCATTTCCTGGTGGGACAGGCGGAACTTGTCCGCCTAGGCGGAGCCTGTCGGCGCCGCCGTTCTTGCCGCGCGACTTCCAGAGATCGCTCTCCTGCGCCGCCTGCAGGCACTCCTTCAGGCCGATGCTGGGATATGCCTGCTTGCTCGGCATCTCGTCGCCCTTGCCGACGGCGTTCTGCAAGCGCACCGCCAGCGGGTCGAGGCCCAGCTCGCGCGCCATCATGTCCATGTGGCTCTCGATCGCGAACGTCGCGTTGTGCGCGCCGGGCGCCCGGATCGCGCCGACACTAACCTTGTTCGTCAGCACCTCGAACGACTCGATGTCCAGGTGCGGGAAG
>JBGQHA010000387.1:0-2820 GCA_041497735.1 Dehalococcoidia bacterium
CCCCGAGGGCGTCGTCTGGGGCGAGAAGGTGATCGGCCAGGCGTTCCACGACAACTGGTGGCAGACCGAGACCGGCTCGATCATGATCGCGAACTATCCCGTGCAGCCGATCAAGCCGGGCTCCATGGGCCGCCCGATGCCCGGCATCGAGCCGTCCGTAGTCGACGACGAGGGCAAGGAGGTGCCGCCAGGCACCGAGGGCGACCTCGTCGTCAGGCCCGGCTGGCCCTCAATGTTCCGCACGTACTGGAAGAACGAAGAGCTGTACAACTCGCGCTTCCGCAACGGCTGGTACATCACCGGCGACCGCGCGCGCAAGGACGAGGACGGCTACTTCTGGTTTGTCGGCAGATCGGACGATGTGATCAACACCGCAGGTCACCTCGTCGGCCCGTTCGAAGTCGAGTCGGCGCTGATCGAGCACCCCGCCGTCGCGGAGGCGGGCGTGATCGGCAAGCCAGACCCCGTCGCGATGGAGATCGTGAAGGCGTTCGTCTCGCTCAAGGAAGGCTTCGCCCCCGACGACAAGCTCCGGCGCGAGCTGATCGGCTTCGCCCGCGCGAAGCTCGGCCCCGGCATCGCCCCACGTGAGATCGAGTTCATCGACACGCTCCCGAAGACGCGCTCCGGCAAGATCATGCGCCGCCTCCTGAAGGCGCGCGAGCTCGGCCTGCCCGAAGGCGACACCAGCACGCTGGAAGACTGAACAATGTCATTCCGAGCGGAGCGAGGAATCCGATCGCTCGCGAGAACACCGTTGAAGCACCCGGCAGTCGCGTTCATCAGTCCGTGGATCAGCCTCGCGATCTATGCCGGCCTCGCCGTGTTCTGGCTCCTCCCGCTTAGCGAATAGCTGCGATACACTCGCTTCAAGTAGCTCGGAGGTAAGCATGCCAAAGGGCGAACTCGAGCAGCAGCCGGACACGCTCCGTTTGTCGCGCCGCCAGTTGCTGCGATCGGCCGCCATGGGCGGAACGGGGCTCGTCGGCGCGTACCTGCTCGCGTGCAAAGTGAGCAACTCGACACCAAAGCCGACGGCCGGCGCCTCACCAACGCTTCCCCGCATCGCCACGCTGTCGTCCGGGCCGATGACGTGGACGCAGCTCGCCGCGCTGGGAACAAAGCCATCCGCTCGGCACGACCACTCGTTCGTCACGGACGGCCAGCACCTGTACCTCTTCGGCGGGCGCGACGCCTCCGGCTCGCTGGACGACTTCTGGTCGTACGACGTCGCGGCGAACGCGTGGACCGCCGTTAATGCTTTCGGACCGCAGGCGCGCTTCGGCCACAACGCGATCTGGGACAGCAGCCGGAGCCTCGTTGTCCTCTTTGGCGGGCAGGACGGCACGACCTTCTACAACGACGTCTGGGAGTTCGACCCGTTGCAGGCGCTGTGGACGCTGGTAAGCTTCTCCGGCCCGGCGCCCGCGGCTCGCTACGGCGCCGCAGCGGCGTACGACGGAGCGGGCCATCTCTTCCTGAGCCACGGCTTCACGACGCAGGGGCGCTACGATGACATCTGGCAGTACGACCTGGCCGCGCACACCTGGGCCGACATCTCGCCGGCTGTCAAGCGGCCGCTCAAGCGCTGCCTCCTGCGCGGCGTCTGGGACTCGCTCAAGGCCCGCTTCATCATCTTCGCCGGCCAGACCGATGGCACACCGTTCCTCGAGGACCTCTGGGCGTGGTCGACCGTGACGGAGTGGCAGGTGCTGGCGCGCGACCCGCATCCCGATGCGCGCAACCTCTATTCGATGGTCTTCCACGATCCCGGCGCCCAGATCATCCTCTTCGGCGGCAACACAGCGCAGGGGCCGGTGAACGACCTCTGGTCGTTCCACTCGTCGGGAGAGAACTGGACGCGCTTTCCGACCGAAGGCGCAACCCCTTCGGCGCGCTACGGCCACGACATGGCGCTGGTCACCCAAGCGCCGTCGATCTTCGTCTTCGGCGGCACCGACGGCAGCCAGGTGTTCGATGACCTCTGGCACGTCGCCCCGAAGGCCAGCCCCGCGACGCCGTAACACAAACTTCATTCGCGCCGGCTTGCCGTCGTCCCCACCCGCCGCTACCATTGCTATGGAAGCTATCGATAGCGCCTAGAGGCGTTGTCTATAGCAGAGGCAGGTTCGGATAGCTACGAACAGGAGTCCCGATGGTCACGACCGCCACCAGAATCAACACGGAGCGCGTGTACTACAACTACCAGGGTAAGCTGCCGCCCATCCCGATGGAGGACGAACCAGCGCGGCTGCCCGCGTCGGAAGACCTGCCGAAGCTCATCACCGACACGACCCTCCGCGACGGCGCGCAGGACAGCCGCATCGCGCTCTTCCCGCACGAGGCGCGCGTGCGCTACTACGACCTGCTCCACAAGCTCGACAACGGCACCGGGACGATCTACGCCGTCGAGGCCTTCATCTACCAGAAGCGCGACGTCTGGACGCTCGAGCAGCTTCTCGATCGCGGCTACGAGTGGCCGAAGGTGACGACCTGGACGCGCGCGACGCCGAAGGACATCAAGCAGCTCGTTGAGGTCTCGCAAGGGAAGATCAAGGAGACGGGCATGCTCGCCTCCGCGTCCGACCACCACATCTTCGACAAGCTCGGCTTCCGCAGCAAGGAAGAGGCGATCGAGAAGTACCTGCAGCCGATCGAGACGGCGCTGGAGAACAACATCGTGCCGCGCATCCACCTCGAGGACTGCTCCCGCGCCGACATCTTCGGCTGGGTGATCCCGTTCATGCAGCGCGTCCTCGACATGAGCAAGGGCATCGCGAAGTTCCGCATCTGCGACACGATCGGCTGGGGCTCGCCCGA
>JBGQHA010000388.1:0-2812 GCA_041497735.1 Dehalococcoidia bacterium
ACAACTTCTACATCGATCAGATGAACACCGTGCTCACGCGCCGTCCCCTCCTCGACGCGGGCCGGCGTCTCGCGGCGGCCGGCGCGCTACCCGACCGCGACGATGTCTTCTACCTCGCGTACGAAGAGCTGCGGCCCGCGCTAACGTCTCCGAAGTCGCGCGACTGGGCCGCGCTCGCGGCGGAGCGTCGCGCCGAGCGTGCGCGCTGGACCGCCGTGGTGCCGCCACGCGAGCTGGGCACGCCGCTGCCGGAGAGCATGCGCAACAACCCGCTCGTCACCACCTTCTTCGGCGTGAAACCGGAGACCTCGAAGGACCCGAAGGTCATCACGGGCATCGGCGCGTCTTCAGGTACCGTCACGGCGCCGGCGCGGATCGTGCGCACGCTGGCCGAGGCGCACAAGCTCCAGCCCGGCGACATCCTCGTCTGCGAGATGACGATGCCGGCCTGGACGCCGCTCTTCGCCACCGTGAAGGCCGTCGTCGCCGACTCCGGCGGCGTGCTCTCGCACTGCGCGATCGTCGCGCGCGAGTACCGCATCCCGTGCGTCGTCGGCACGCAGGTGGGCACACAGCTCCTGAAGGACGGCCAGCGCATCACCGTCGACGGCGCGCAGGGCATCGTCCGGATAGAGGGCTGATTAGGGCTCCTCCCCGTCTCCTTGACTCCTTCCCGGCTCTGCCACAGCCTCGGCGTCCTAATTCAGAGCATCCACGAGCTGGGCATCGATCCCGCCTGGACGGAGGCGGCGGCGGCCTAGGCGCGAGTGGTAGGCTACCCGCGTGGCCCCGAAGGATAGTTCGCGGGATGGGCGGGAGGTCGTCATGGCCCAGATCGGCTGGCGTTCATACTGGAGAGATCGCCTTTGCGACGCGTGGCACCAGGCCGTCTCTTACGCTGGCGAGCAGGCTCCGTGGGACTTGGCTGTGATTCCAGCGGTCGGGGTAATCGCTATCGTGGTTAGCCTCTTTCTTCCTGGAGAAAATTGGCTGAAGGCACTGTTGGGACTCCTGATCGCCATTGGCGGACTGTTTGGGGCAATCGTTCTGCTGTTCATATGGAACGTCCTTTGGGCTCCCATAAATCATGCGCGGAGACTTGAGCGTGTTCGGCAAGAGCGAGAAACTTGGGAAGAACTCGCTCAACTGGAGTTCGAGCATTTCTTCAAGTACGGCAACATCGTAAAAGACATGTTGCAGATGAAGATCATTCAAACAGACATGCTTCAGCAGACCAACTGGCGACAACTCGCCGTGAACTGGCGCAAACTCTTGGGGGAGGCTGCGACGAAATACCTGACGGCATTTGAGGCCCAACGCCTATCAAGCAATGCTGGGCTGACGCTTCAGGGAATTCCTGGTGCTCCGCAAGAAGTAGATCGATATCATCGCGATCTTGATGGTCGCCTCCAGCGCCTAGAAAATCTCATTGATCATCAGGCGTGGAAGCGGGGCGATGCCTCCGATGGAGCAGAATAGCCTTTTGTGCAGGCAGCGATCCTGCACAAGAGGTCGCTCAGGACGGGGAGTTCATGTGCAAGCCCCCCTGACCCTTATTCCGTGACGGCGCGCATCCTCACCGGCACGTGCTCCTGGGCCGATAAGACGCTCGTCGATTCCGGCCGCTTCTATCCACGCGAGGCGAAGTCGGCGGAAGAGCGGCTGCGCTACTACGCCGAGCAGTTCCCGCTCGTCGAGGTCGACAGCTCGTACTACGGCCTGCCGTCGGAGAAGAACGCAGGCCTCTGGGTGGAGCGCACGCCGGACAACTTCACGTTCGACGTCAAGGCGTTCCGGATGCTCACGCAGCACCCGACGCCGCCCAGCGCGCTGCCTAAGGACATTCGCGAATCGCTGCCGCGCGCGCTCGTCGAGAAGAAGAACCTCTATCCTCGCGATCTGCCGTCGAACGTGATCGATGAGGTCTGGTTCCGGTTCGCGAGCGCGCTCTTGCCGCTCGACAGCGCGGGCAAGCTGGGCGTGATCGTGTTCCAGTTCCCGCCGTGGTTCCTGCCCGGCACGCAGAGCAAAGACTACATCACCGAGGCGAAGGAGCGGCTGCCGCAGTACCGCATCGCCATCGAGTTCCGCAACGAGACGTGGCTCTCCGAGAAGAACGCTGACCGCACGCTCGTCTTCCTGCGCGATCGCTCGTTGCCGTTCGTCTGCGTCGATGAGCCGCAGGGCTTTCCGACGAGCGTGCCACCGATCGCGGAGGCAACGGCGGACATCGCGCTCGTGCGCTTCCACGGCCGCAATACGGCGACGTGGGCCAAGCGCAACATCCCTGCTTCGGAGCGCTTCGACTACCTGTACAGCGAAGACGAGCTGCGCGAGTGGGTGCCGCGCATCGAGCACCTGGCAGCAGAGACGCGCGAAGTGCACCTGCTCATGAACAACTGCCGCGACGACAAGGCGGTGGTGGGCGCGCGCCAGCTGCGGGCGCTGCTGCTCTGATTACGGGCCGTGCGCGCAGAGCACGGACGGCAGCGACTCGAGGTGCGACGGCTTCTCTTCGCACTCCGGAAAGACCGTTGACTCACGGAGAGCGTAGATCGTATACGTGGCGCCATCGGACTGGTAGAAATACCCGTTCTTCGTGGAGTCGCCAGCCGGATCTTGGGGCAATGTGGGCAGGAACTCCTGCAGCTTGCAGCCGACATCGTCGTCTTTGTACGAGCACAGCGTCTGAATGCCGCCGCCGTTATCTGGGAACTTGCCGTGCTTGTCGAAGTACTGCGTCAGCGCCTGCTTGAGCGCAGCGATGTCTTGCACGCGGGTCGCGTCGCGGGTATCGCCGCCCGCAGCGCTC
>JBGQHA010000389.1:0-2774 GCA_041497735.1 Dehalococcoidia bacterium
CGCCTCGAAGATCTTGTGCGAGCGTTCGTGGTTAGCAGACATGCAGAGACAGCTTGGCACAGATAGGGAGGAGACGCGAGCCAAAAGCTGCGCAAACGTCCGCGAGCGACGGCGCGTCCTCATCGCTCGAACCGGAAGATGCGGTCGTCCGGTCCGAGCGACGCCTCGATGGTGGGGAGCTGCTCCGGCGTTAGAGCGCGCACATTTACGTCGCCGTAGTAGAGCTCCACGAGGCTGTCCAGCATCGTGTTGTCGATGAACTGGACAAGGTTTCTGGGCGCGTCGACGACGTACAGGGTGCCACCGGGAGGCAGGCTGGGGAGCTCGGCCTGCAGCTCATGGATGAAGCGCCGGTTCGCCTCCGCGTCGTGGCCGGGCGCGCGCGTGTGGTAGTACGTGACGAGGCCGACCGGGACGATCGCCAGCAGGATGAGCGCCGGCGCCGCAGCAGCAGCACCGCGGCGGACGGCGGAGGGAAACACCTCGACAACGGCCACGGCCGACACGACCAGGAACATCGCCAGCGCCGCGCCCGGCATGTAAAGCGCGCGCCCGATCGCGCCGAAGAACCACAGCGTGGTGTCCGGCAGCAGCGTCAGGTAGAGCCAGATCACCAGGAAGGCACCGACGAGCGGACGCCGTCGCTGTGTCACCAGCGTCACGGTCAGCACGATCATCGCCACCGACGCCAGGCCCTCGATGAGACGCAGCACGCCCGCCACCGGCTCGCCGGTGAGGGGCAGCGCGGGGAAGAGCGCGCGGCCCAGGTATTCCGCGTACACGGTGTACTGGAGCCAGCCGAACGAGAACGCCTCCGCCACATGGAGGTGATCGCGCACCCAGATCTGAATCCCCACCAGCACCAGCGCCGACGCGAGAAACGGCACAAACGGGAGCCACCAGCGTGGCCGCAGCGCGTCTCGCGGTTCGCCGCCCACCAGGAGGGCATACGCGGGCAACACCCCCGCCAGCGTGATCGCCGTGGAGTGCAGCAGGATCGCCGCAACGAAGCACAAGAACGAGCCGGCGTAGTGGAGCCAGCGACGCGCGCCGCCGTCGCCGTACTGCAGGAACAGCAGGAGCGCCGCGAGGTAGGGCACCGTCGCGATCAGGCGGTTGCCTCCGGAGATCCAGGCGATGGCGTCGGTATAGCCCGGATGGAGCGCAAAGATGGCGGCGGCCGCGTTCGCCGCCCAGACAGCGCGCAGCACGCGCCGCGCGATGAACCACACCAGCGCCACCGCCACCAGGTGCAGCGCGACCAGCACGGCGTGGTAGGCCCACGCGTGCATGCCGAACCCCCGGTACATCAGCCACCACAGGACGGGATAAAGCGGCCGGTAGCGATCGAACTCCGCCAACGAGCCCGTCTCGCGAAAGTCGAACGCCTTCAGGGCATACGCGCCCAGCGAGAACGATTGCGCTGAGCGCAGGAACCAGAAGTCGTCGCCGGTGAACCAGTCATCGATCGTGGGCGCGTAGACCGCGAGCGCGGCGAGCAGAATGAGCGGCAGCGCCAACGGAGATGAGCAGAGCGCGCCCAGGCGCTTCATTGGATGCGCGGCCCCCAGGAGAGCACGTAATCGATGTACTCGTTGCCGTCGACGTCCCAGACGCGCGGCCCGCGCCCGTACGCGAAGACGATCGGCTCCCCGCCCACGGCGCGGAAGGCGCGCACGGGGCTGTTCACGCCGCCGGGCATGAGCTGCTGGGAGGCCTCGAAGATCTTGCGCGAGCGCTCGTGGTTAGCAGGCATGCAGCTAGGGTTACACACCGGCCACGGACTTAGCCACAGATGAGCACAGATTGGCACAGTTTTGAGACGTGGCGAGCGGTGACGTAGGGGCGGTTCGCGAACCGCCCCTACAGCATCTCGGTCAGTTGGTCGAGCGAACGCATCTGCGCCTCCGGCGGCTCGATGTCGTCCGGCCAGGGTAGGCCGTGGCGGTTGATCCAGATCGCGCGGAGCCCGGCGTTGCGCGCACCGGCGATGTCCGCCCACGGGCTATCGCCCACATAGACCGCTTCGCGCGGCTCGACGCCGAGGCGCGCACAGACCTGGCGGAAGAACGAAGCGTGCGGTTTGTAAACGCGCACTTCGTCAGATGCGACGACGAGATCGAAGGCGAGGCCGTTCCGTTCAATGCAGGCCTGGAGAAAATCGCGGTCGGCATCCGAGAGCACGGCCAGGCGGTACGAGCGCCGCAGCTTATCGAGCGCTGCCGGCACGTCGGGATAGGCGAGCGCTTGCGCATGCGCCGAAACGTACGCCTCGGTGCCGACGGCGGCCTCGGATGCGACGCCCCACGAGCTGAACAGCTCGCCGAAGCGGTGCTGCCACACCTCTCGGAAGGAGATGAAGGGCGGGCGGGCGCCGTCGAGGGGCGGGCGATCGTGGCCGCGCAACCGGAGCGCCGTGTCGCGCGTCGTGCGTTCGCGCCAGTGCCGGTACGCCTCGCCCGGCGCGAGCGAGGCTCCCACCCGGCGCGCCAGATCGTCGAACGCGATGCCGCGCTGGCCGGGCGTGAACTCCGCGAGCGTTCCGTAGTAATCGAGAATGATGGCGGCGACTTCGCTCACTTGGCTAGTCCCCTGTCGCGAGCACCGGACACAAGAGGGGCCAGATTCCTCGCTTCGCTCAGAATGACAATCGTCTTTCAGCTCGCGGGCTGCTCCAGCCCGAGGAACTCTTTCATGACTTTGCGGAGCTGGGCGCGGTGCTCCGGCAGGCCGAGGTTCAGGCCGTAGTGGTTGATCAGCTGCGAGGATGCGCC
>JBGQHA010000390.1:0-2763 GCA_041497735.1 Dehalococcoidia bacterium
ATGTCGAAGATCACCCTGCATCATTCACTCGCTCGTGCCATGAGGCTGTTCCGGTTGATCAACAAGGGCTACGCCTTCGCGTTCGACGTGACGGCGAACTGCTGGGACAACGGTCGTGAGCAGGGGCTCGCGTTGCGGGTTCTCTCCCTCGCCCGCGGCGGCAAGTCCGGGACGGTGTTCGTCGCCGAGGCTCGTGCTTCGGATCAGACGATCGTTGTCGTCGACCTCGAGCCAAATCCCTTCGACAACAAGCCGTCGGATGCCGCCTGGAACACGGGGCGGAAGTATTTCGACATGAACGACACCAAGGGCGTTGTGAAGCACGTGCGCGAAGCGTTGGTGATGCTCGGCACACGTGAGCCGATGCTACAGACGCGGGGGACAAAGTGACCACCGAGACCCCGCAGGAGTTGGCCGAAGAGCTGGCGTGCCTCCTTAAGCGGGAGGCCGCCGGCGAGGTACTGGTCACCGCTACCTACAACACGCAGTTCGTTCAACCGCCGCGTTCTTGCTTCATCGCAGAGACGATCACTGGCCGCAAATACCGTGTCACCATAACCAAGGAGCCCCAATGACCACCAAGATGATTCCCCTCAACCCCGAGCTGCTGACCGCGTTGTTCAAGGCGTTGCGCAAGCAGGGGTTCATTGCCCGGCAACGTGCGGCGTGCTGCCGCACCTGCGCGAGCTACGAGATCGCGACGGAGAAGGACGGCGCCAACCACGGCAAGTTCGTCGTGTACACGACGGCGCAGGATTACCCGACTCGCGGGCAGGGCGAGCTGACGGAGATCTACCTGAAGTACGGTGTCGTGAACAACTCGGAGCGGGCGAAGGTTGACCCGATCACCGAGACCCGTGAAGAGGAACTGATGCTCGAGGCCGCGACCTACATCATCGAGACCGCGAAGACAATCGGCGGGCTCGAGGTGGAGTGGGACGGCACGACGGGTACCTGCATCATGCTGAAGGCGAAGCAGCCCGAGGCTGACCCCACGTTCCTCGACCTCTACAAGCAGGAGGCGTAATGTCCGAGCCTACGAAGGAACTCATTCAGCAGCTCACCGAACGGTGGAAGGGAGGGGAGCGGTTGCCCTCCCTCGCCCGTGATGCCAGCACTGCAGTCGGTAAGGAGCTGGCGTGCGCGACCGTGCGGAACTGGATCGTCAAGGAGTGTGGCGGCAAGGAGAAGTTCGCCGCAGCATCCACGCTCCGAGATGAAGCGCACCCGCGCACCGCCGGCCCGGGCTTCACCCCGGTCGACGACAGCGATGTGCCGGTGATCAAGAGCGCGAAGCTGAAGGATGGCTGGAAGCTCGAAGGGGTCACGGTGCGCGGCCGACGTGAGGACGTCATCATTTCCCCAGACGGCAAGCGATACGTGCACGCGCTGCCGCAGGAGCGGGCAGACTTGATCGCCAAGATCAAAACGCGGGGCCTCGAAGCATTGCGGTTGCGCCTCGAGTCCGGCAGTCATGTCGGCCGGCGCAAGGACAAGGAAGAGAAGGTAGAACAGGAACGGCACGTCGCGAAGAAACAGCGGCGGGTGAAGAAGCAACAGCATCGCAAGACCATCGAATCACTCACCCCGGAGGCATAGATGAAAACGATCTGGCTCGCGCTGTACGGCTTCGTGCTCCGCACGATCGGTCTCGCGGAGCGGCGTTGCGCCTACTGCACAAAGCTGATGGGCTACAAGTACGGGCCAGCGTTTCGTCGCCGGTTCGGTAAGGATCAGTTCGCGCAGACGCACGGCATTTGCGAGCCGTGCAACGCTGTCTACTTCCCGGTGCCGGTGCCGGTTTCAGTCGCAGCTCGACGCCCGCATCGGCAGCATCAATCACGCAAGAACCTGCGGCGTACGACCGGCGGCTGGAGCGGCGCCGTCGCAGTTCGTTAAGCAACTCGTGAGGCCGGCCATCACTCGGAGAGCACGCCGGCGGTCTAGCGGGCGCCTGCGTTCAGCACCGACTTAACCACCCGGCCTCACATCGGGCTAATCACAACAACCTCTACTAGGAGAGCACGTGAGCGTACAATTGAAACCCTCGCAGCTGGATGCCTTGGTGTTCGAGATGATCAAGGCGCAGCTCCCATTCATCGTGACCGGCAAGCCTGGCATCGGCAAGACGAGCATCATCAAGCAGGCAGCGAAGCGCGCCGGGTTCCGCGTCATCGTCAGTACCCCAGCGATTGATGACCCGACGGACGGCAAGGGCATTCCGTGGGGAGACAAGAATGGCAACGTCGCCTTCCGACCGATCGGCTTGGTTGCGGAGGTGCTCGCGAGTACGGTCCCGACGCTGTGGTTCCTCGACGACTTCGGGCAGGCCGGCACCGCCACGCAGGCGGCGTACATGCCGTGGCTGCTCGGTCGGGAATGCGCCGGTCACCGCCTGCCGGACTGCGTGTCGATCTGCGCCGGTACAAACGCCCGCACGCACAAGGCTGGTGTGGGTGGATTGCTGGAGCCGGTGAAGAGCCGCTTCGCGACGATCGTCGAGCTGGTCGAGGACGTCGATGAGTGGTGCGCGTGGGCCGTGCAGCAGACATGGATGCCGCCGCTCGTGGTGGCGTACATGCGGTTCAGCCGGGATTCACTCTGCCGGTTCGAGCCGAGCGCGGACCTCGTGAACTGCCCGCTCCCACGGACCTGGGAGAATGCGGGCCGAGTCTTCAACCTGGACCTGCCTCGGGCGGTGCAGGCGGCTTCGGTCGCCGGTGCCGTTGGAGAAGGGGAGGCGACGAAGTTCCTCGGCTTCGC
>JBGQHA010000391.1:0-2739 GCA_041497735.1 Dehalococcoidia bacterium
ATGTCCGGCTCGACGCCGAACAGCTCATAAGCGAACATTGCTCCGCAGCGCCCGAAGCCTGTCTGCACCTCATCGAGGATCAGCAGTAAGTTCTGCTCGTCGCACCAGCGCCGCACGTTTGGCAGGTAGTCATCGTCGGGCACGTTGACGCCACCCTCGCCCTGGATTGGTTCGAGCATGATGGCGCACGTCTTCTCGTTCGTCGCGCCCTTGATTGCCGCGAAGTCGTTGTAGGGCACATGGATGAAGCCCGGCGGCAGCGGCGCGAACGGATCCTTGTAGCGAGCGGTGCCGCTGGCGGTGATCGTCGTCAGCGTGCGCCCGTGGAAGCCGTTCTCGGTGCAGATGATCTCATACGCGCCGTTGCGCTGTTCGTGTCCCCACTTGCGCGCGAGCTTGATCGCGGCCTCGTTCGCCTCTGCCCCGCTGTTTGCGAAATAGACGCGATCGAGGCACGAGTGCTCGACGAGCAGCTCGGCGAGCTGGAGCTGGGGAATGGTGTACATCAAGTTCGACGTGATGATCAGCGTGCGCGCTTGATCGGCGAGCGCATCCGCCAGCACGGGATGGGCGTGCCCGAGGCTCGCCGTTGCCGTGCCCGCGAAGAAGTCGAGGTACTGCTTGCCGTCTTCATCCCAGACGCGCGAGCCTTCCCCGCGCACCAGTACGACGGGTAAACGCTTGCCCGTGCGCATGAACACGCGCGCCTCGACTTCGCGCCAATCGGTCATGATGAAGGCAGGATAACACGGTCGGGTAGGCCCAGGAAGCCGTCTACGATGCGGGCACCTGCTGGCATTGCGAGTCAAGCATTACGAACCAGGCAAGGAGATCGCCCGGCGGCATCAAATGAGCTAGAACGCAGACGTGTTCTCCCACCGTTGGCGCGGCTTCGTTGAGCACCATGCATAGGGGAATCGGCGTCCGGTGATCGCAGAAATACGCCTCGGGGCCCTGCGCGTGCTCCAGCCGGATGTTGACGAGGTGTCCTTCCAAATCCCGCAAGACTAGCTGCTGGTCGGAGATCGAGTCGATCGTGCCGCCAAGGTGGACCAATGCGGTGGCCGGCTCTGCGGGCGACGGCGTGCCGCCGCTCGTGCGTAGCAGGCCCCAAACGAGCAGCGCGATACCCGCGGCGACGAGCAGCGCGACGCCGGCGGTTATCGCCGCAGGCAGCGGGCCGGAGCCCGCCCGATGCCACAGCCGCGTGATCGGCGCGCCAGCTGCCACCCACCACGGCCGAGCCGCGGGCTGCCAGCGAGCTGCGTCTTCGCGACTCTCGACGCCAAGCTTCCCGAGGATCTCCGAGACGTGGTACTTGGCGCCGCCCAAGCTTATTCCAAGCCTCTCCGCAATCGCTTCGTTTGTGAGGCCTTCCCTCAGTAGAGCCAGAACCTCGTCCTCACGTGGAGTGAGCAGACCCGGGTAGGGCGGGCGGCCTCTTCGAGCCATTGCGGATCGAGCATAACCTCGGCTAGGCCGATTTGCACTAGTCCATAAGATAGCGATAGGGCCCGGAAGCGGGATACCGGGCCCTATCACTTGCGGGGAGGACGATGAGTCAACTGCCTTGTTCTGCCTCCATGTTACATCGCGAACACTAGTGTGTCAACACCTGAATCATGAAAACTGTATTGTAATTCTCTTGTCGAAAGTCTAGATTTCCACTAATTCTGCCTCAAGCAGGGAGCTTGCCCGGATGCGGAACCTCTACACCAATCACGGCCTGGTCCTCATGCGAATCTGGATCGACCCGGACGTGACCCTCTCCGACATCGCGGGGGATATCGGTGTCAAGGAGCGCGCCGTGTACCTCATCGTCCGGGACCTCGAGCGAGAGGGCTTCATGACGAAGCAGAAGTCCGGCCGGCGCAATCTGTACCGGGTCAACATCGACAAGGCCCTCAACTTCGAGCCCATCCGCGGCACGACGATTCGGGAGCAGATCGTCGGCCTCGCGCTCACGATGGGCATGCGCTTGCCCGAGGGGGTGAGTATCCCGGAACCTGCGGCGCAGTGTAGCTAGCCTGCGTCGGCTTCCCGGCGGGAAACCGCACGCGGCTGGGTTGGGCGGCCTTTCTACACTAATCGGTTCCAGTATCCACTCGCAGGTGCTAGAATGGCGCTGCGGGCTTGTGAAGCGCTTCCCGAATGCGCTTCAGCGCTCCGAGGAGGCCTTGTGTACGGGCTTGGCGTTGCCAAGGGGCTCTGGGTCACCTTCAAGCACATCTTCCGGCCGCCCTTCACGGTGCAGTATCCGGAGGAGGTCCGGCCGATACCGATCCGCGCACGTACGAACCTGATCTGGTTCGAGGAGCGTTGCACCGGCTGCTCCACCTGCGCCCAGGCCTGCCCCGATGGTTGCATCCTCGTCGCGACGTCACCCGGCGAAGGCGGCGTGCTCAACATCGACCGGTACGAGATCGACTTTCGCATCTGCATGTACTGCGGTCTTTGCACCGAGGCCTGTCCGTACCAGGCGATCCAGGGCGGAGGCACCTGGAAGGATGTCACGGCAGACTTCCAGAGTATGTACCGCGATAAGCACGCGCTCACGAAGTTCGCTCACGACTACCTCAAAGAGAAGGACTTCATGTATCCCCACGGCCAGCGCGCTCCCGAAGACGTCGTCGCCAACATCAGCAGCGAAGGCTAAGCGCTCCACTCGATGGCGAACTTGACAATCGACGGCAAGCCTATCGAGGCTCCCGACGGTGCTCCGCTCGTCGAGGTGCTGAA
>JBGQHA010000392.1:0-2734 GCA_041497735.1 Dehalococcoidia bacterium
CCGGCCCACCATCCGCTTCGCCTCAGCGCCGATGGCGAGGATCTTCTTACTGACCTTGTCGATGGCGACGACCGAGGGCTCATCGATGACGATGCCGCGGCCGCGCACCATCACCAGGGTGTTGGCGGTCCCCAGATCGATGCCAACGTCGTGAGAAACGAGGCCCAACAGGGCGCTCAGCGGGTTTAGCAAGGCGCGTCCTTACGCAGGGATGAGTTGGGTGACGAGAGCGATTATAGCCGAGCGGTCATCGAATGCAAAGAAGCTCGTGCAGACTCGCGGTGTTTTGGCTTCGAGAAACCGCGGAGACCTTTTCGAAGCGGCGCAGACTACCCAGCGCCGCCGTGCTCGCGCAGCAGCGCCAGGAACGCGTCTTCGTCCAGGATCTTCGTGCCGTACTTCTCGGCCTTGGCGAGCTTGGAGCCGGGCCCTTCGCCGACGACGAGGTAGCCGGTCGCCTTCGTCACGCTGGACGCCGCTGTGCCGCCGAGCTGACGGATGCGTGCCTCCGCCTCGCTGCGGGGCATCGAGCTGAGGGTGCCCGTGATCACGAAGCTCTGGCCGCTCAGCGGCCCCTCGCGCCTGGCCGGGGTGCTGGCCGCCATGGCCACACCGCCCTTGCGCAGCTTCTCGATCAGCCTCCGGTGCTGCTTCGCGCGCAGGAAGTCGTGGACGCTTCGGCCGACGATGGGCCCGATGCCGGGAACGGCCTCGAGCTCCTCCGCACTAGCTTCGAGCAGCGCGTCGATGCTGCCGAAATGCTGCGCGAGCAGGGTGGCCGTCTCCGAGCCGACGTGCCGGATGCCGAGCGCGACGAGCACGCGGTCGAGCGGGCGCGACCGGCTGGCGTCGATGGCGTCGATGACGTTCTGCGCGCTCTTCTCGCCCATGCGCTCGAGCTTGACCAGGTCTTCCTTCTTGAGGAAGTAGAGGCCGGCCGGGTCCTTGATCAGTCCCTGCTCCATGAGCTGCCCGGCGAGGCGCTCGCCCACGCGGTCGATGTCCATCGCGCCGCGCGAGACGAAGTGCTCCATGCGCCGCCGCGCCTGCGCCGGGCAGGCCGGGTTGACGCAGTAGCGCATCGCTTCGCCTTCAGGGCGCACGAGCTCCGATCCGCAGGCAGGGCACTTCGACGGGGGTTTCCAGCGGCGCTCCTTGCCCGTCCGCTTGCTGAGCACCGGCCCGACGACCTGCGGGATGACGTCGCCGGCGCGCTGCACGATCACCGTGTCCTTCTGGCGGATGTCCTTGCGCGCGATGTCGTCTTCGTTGTGGAGCGTGGCAAGCTTGACCATGGCGCCGCCGATGTTCACCGGCTCGAGCACGGCGAACGGGTTGATGCTGCCCGTGCGGCCGACGTTGACGTCGATGCGCAGCAGCTTCGTCGTGCGCTGCGTCGGCGGGAACTTGAACGCGATCGCCCAGCGCGGCTCGCGCCCGACGGCACCCAGCTCGTCCTGCAGGCGGATGTCATCGACTTTGACAACAACGCCGTCGATCTCGTAGTCGAGCTGCTCGCGCCTTTCGGTCCACGAGCGGCCGTGCTGCCAGACGTCATCGATGTTGTCGTAGCGAACGATATGCGGGTTGATGCGGAAGCCCAGCTTGCTCAGCCACTGCAACGTCTCGTGGTGGCTCTGCGGCGTCGTGCCACCTTCCGCCCAGCCGAGGCCGTAGACAAAGATGTCGAGCGGCCTGCCGGCGCTGATGCGCGGGTCGAGCTGGCGCACGGAGCCGGCAGCCGAGTTGCGAGGGTTGGCGAAGAGCGGCTCGCCGCGCTCGGCGCGCTCCTCGTTCAGCCGCTCGAAGCCGGCCTTGGTCATGTACACTTCGCCGCGCACCTCGAAGCGCTTCGGCGCTTTCGCGTCGTGCACGCGCAGGGGGATCGACTTGATCGTGCGCAGGTTCTGCGTGATGTTCTCGCCGCGATAACCGTCGCCGCGCGTCGAGCCTTCGACGAAGCGGCCGTTTTCGTACACGAGCGCGACGGCGAGCCCGTCGATCTTCGGCTCGCAGACCATGTCGAACGACTCGCGCTCGGCGAGGTTCGTTGCGCGCTTGTACCACGCGCGCAGGTCGGCTTCTGCGAAGGCGTTCGCGAGGCTGAGCAGCGGTCGGGGGTGCTCCACGATGCCGAACGCCTCGGCTGGGCGCTCCCCGACGCGCTGCGTGGGCGAATCGGGCGTGATGAGCTGTGGGTACTGCTCCTCGAGGCGGCGCAGCTCCTGCATGAGCTCGTCGTACTCGGCGTCTGACACCTCGGGCTGGTTGAGGATGTAGTAGCGGTAATCGTGGAAGGCGATCTGAGAGCGCAGCTCTTCGACGCGCAGCTTGGCGCGCTGCAGGTCAGCGTCCTCGTTCTTGCGGGGCATGGCGGGCTTAGTATATCGAGGCGCCGTCTGCGGATGAGGAACGGACTGGCGGATGCGTATTCTTTAGTGTGTTGCCCGCGATGGGCATGGATATGTTGTGCGAGGAGCCCTGAGAGATTCCTCGCTGTCGTCCCGATACATCGGGACTCGCCGCTCGGAATGACACGGCCTACGGCAAGGCCCGCCAGAGGCGGTGCTGCGGGCGGTGCTCCGGCGTGCCAAAATCGAGCCAGACCGTTGTGCCGGCCTCATCGATGTCGTACTCGAACAGCCACTCGTCGGGCTTGATCCGAAGCGGCCCGCCGTCGGACTCTGCTCTCTGCGCAGCTGCCTCAACCACCCGCGAGCGCGTTGCGTTGTCC
>JBGQHA010000393.1:0-2732 GCA_041497735.1 Dehalococcoidia bacterium
CCGTAGAAGCGGAAGAAGTGGTGCACAGGCCCGTGGCCGTGGCCGATCGGGTACGCCATCTGGAGCGCCTTCGTCACGTAGGCCTTCGCCATCGCGACGGAGCCGCGCAGGCTTTCGCCACGCGCGAGGCCGGCCGCGATCGCCGACGCGAAGGTACAGCCGGTGCCGTGGGTGCTCGTCGTATCGACGCGGGACGCCGTGTACTCGTGGAACTCCTGGCCGTCGTACAGCAGATCGGTCACCGTGCCCGTTCGACGCGCCAAGGCGGGCACGTGCCCACCCTTCATCACGACCGCCTGCGCGCCCATCGCGATGAGCTCCTGCGCGCCGGCGCGGATGTCGTCCCAGCTCGCGAGCGGCCGCCCGAGCAGCACTTCGGCCTCGGGCAGGTTCGGCGTGAGGACGGTCGCGAGCGGGAGCAGCTGCTCGCGCAGCGCCGCGACCGCGTCTTCGCGCAGGAGGCGGTCGCCGCTCTTGGCCACCATCACGGGATCGACGACGAGCGGGCTAAGCGAATGCTCGCGCACCTTGGCGGCGACGGCCTCAACGATCGCAACGCTGGAGAGCATGCCTGTCTTCACGGCGTCGGGGCGGATGTCGCACACGACGGCGTCGATCTGCGCCGCGACGAGCTCCGGCGGCAAGTCGAACACCTCTGTGACGCGCTGGGTGTTCTGGGCAGTGATGGCCGTGATCGCCGATGTGCCGTAGACGCCGAGCGCGGCGAAGGTCTTGAGATCGGCCTGAATGCCTGCGCCGGCGCTGGAGTCGGAGCCGGCGATGGTGAGGGCGCTGGGGACGTGATCGGTCATCGAGATTCCCTCGCCATGCGAATAGGACCCGAAATAAGGAATGCCGCCGGGGTGCCGGCGGCGTCAGGTTCGGATGATCCCTTCGCTGGCATTACCCAGATCAGGTGTTGCGGTCGCCCCGATGTTGGTCGGGGCCTCTCAGCCGGGCCGTGTTCCCAGCTCCCGCGCTATTCGGCTGTCGGTCTACTGTAGGCGCGCCCAGCGTGTGGCGTCAAGAGCTGGGTCCGCGCCCGGTGACGCGGGCCTCGCCAATCGCGGACGGCTGGGGAAACGAGCAACGAGATTCTTCGCTTGCGGCCGGTTGGCACCGGTCGCCGGCTCAGAATGACGGAGAGGGTGAGACGCCAGATTCCTCGCTTACGCCCGCCTAAGCGGGCTTACCGCTCGGAATGACAAGAGGACGCCCGCCTTTGGCCGGCTTACCGCTCGGAATGACAGGAGGACGCCCGCCTTTGGCCGGCTTACCGCTCGGAATGACAGGAGGATGAGGCTGGTTACTGCGTGTTCGCTGTCGCGAGGGGAGAATCTCGGCGGTTCGTCCACCGATGTTTTCTCCATTGGTCGAGGCCCTACTGCACGTGCAGCCAGATTCTTCGCTTCGCTCAGAATAACAAGAGGCTACTGCGTGTTGGCCGTCGCGAGGAGCGGGTTGGGCAGCACTTCGTAGACCTGCGTCTGGCCGTACTCGAAGACCTTCTGCAGCATGCCGCCGAGGCCGTCCTGAATGTTCGTCAGCCCCTGTCCGGGGTAGTAGAGCTGCTCGACCTCGCCCAGGATGACGTACTTGACGTTGTACTTATCGAGGATGAGCTGAGCCTCGGCCGGGTCCGTGGCACTGTAGAACGCGCCGACGTCCGATTCGCGTTCCTTGATGAGATCCTTCAGTGTTTGCGTCACGCCGCGCTGCTGCTCCTGGTGGAAGCCCCAACCGATGACTGTGGGCAGGCCGGTGTTGATGCTGATGCGGCCACCCCAGCGGTAGTTGGGCGTCTGGGCCTCGATGATCGTGGGCGAGCCCTGGACGTTGTGGCGCAGCCACTGGATCGCGGCGTAGTCGTCGACGAGGTTGATCTGGCCGCTCTGGTCGCCGTAGATGGCCCCGTTCATGTAGGCGAGGCCGTTGTTCGTGCGCGGCTGGATCGCCGTCTGGTTGTCGAAGCGGTCGCGGACGCGGGCGGGCGTCGCGAACAGCGGATAGATGACGGCCGCGGCAACGAAGCCCACGACGCACACGGCGAAGGCGGGCCGGAGTACGCGGGCGGGCTGGATGCCGGTCCGCGGCACCGAGACCTTGAGCGGGATCTCCGGCCGGATGACGTCGAAGATGTACCAGGCGCCGAAGGCGGCGACGGCGGCGAACAGGATCCAGACGTGGATGTAGAACTTGAACACCGTGTTCATGCGCTGGATGTCGCCATCGAGCGCTACCATCTCGACGCCGGCGCTCAGGAACAGCCCGAGGCCGAGCATCGAGAGGACGAAGAGGCGGATCGCGCCGTCGCTGCGGCCGCGCTTCAGTGTCGCGAAGCCGAGCAGGAGCACGAGCGCGATGCCCAGCAGCGCGAAGGCGACCACCGGCGTGGCGTGGTGCGCGTGGGCGGTGCTGGTGTCCGTCGAGTAGACCGGTGTCGCGCCAGGCAGCGGGGCGAGGATGCCTCCGATGGTGTCCTTCAGGAAGAGGTTGGCGGATAACCCGTGCATCGAGAACGGCAGCGGCGAGTGCGAGATGAGCCAGCTCGCCGTGCCGGCGCCTATCGCGCCGATGAGCAGCAGGGCGGCGTATGTCGCGCTCACATTGCGCAGGGCGCGGATGGGCGAGACGCGACGCCAGTTGCGCCACATAAGGAACGCGAGATAACCGATGATGATGAACAGGAAGACGCCGAAGTGGGCCAGGTACTGGTGGAACGGCGTCGTCTC
>JBGQHA010000394.1:0-2727 GCA_041497735.1 Dehalococcoidia bacterium
GGAGATCGTGAAGGAAGCGGCGCTCGCCGTCTCGGGCGAGGCGATCCACTTCTGGACGGAGTGAGCTGGCCACAGATGCACACTGATGATCACGGCTTCTTTCTCACGAGGTGGATCCGAAACGTAGATCAACCTCGTAGGGACAGAGCTTTAGCTCTGTCCATAGCCAAGCTGAACGTGATAACTCCCATGTTCGTCGTCGTAGGTCGGGGTCTTCAGACCCCGACAGATCAGCGCGGGTCTGAAGACCCGCGCCCATGGTCCAGGGCCGAGCTGAAGCTCGGCCCCTACATGAGGCGCTTCGCGCCATGACGCAACTCGCTGAGAAGCCCGACGTCAAGCAGCTCGAAAGGCCGCAGCTCATCGAGATGCTGCGCCAGATGCTGCTCATTCGCCGCTTCGAGGAGAAGGCCGCCGAGATGTACTCGCGATCGAAGATCGCGGGCTTTCTGCACCTCTACATCGGCGAGGAAGCGGTCGCCGTCGGCGCGATCAACGCGCTGAACGACGACGACCAGATCGTCACGCACTACCGCGATCACGGCCACGCGCTCGCGCGCGGGATCGAACCGGAGCGCATCATGGCCGAGCTGTTCGGCAAGGACACGGGCGTCAGCCGCGGCAAAGGCGGCTCGATGCACCTGTTCGACGCCAAGCGCTCCTTCATGGGCGGCTATGCGATCGTAGGCGGGCAGCTACCGCTCGCCTGCGGGCTGGCGTTCGCGAACCAGCGGCTGCGCAACGGCCGCATCGTGCTCTGCATCTTCGGCGACGGCGCCGTGAACGAGGGCGCCTTCCACGAGTCGCTCAACCTCGCCTCGGTCTGGAAGCTGCCGATCATCTTCCTCTGCGAGAACAACTTCTTCGGCATGGGCACCGACATCCGCTACGTCTCGGCCGTCATCGAGGTGTACAAGCGCGCCGAGGCCTACGCGATCCCGGCCGAGCAGGTCGACGGCATGGACGCGCTGGCGATGTACGAGGTGACGCAACGGCTCGCCCGCCACGTTCGCGCAGGCTACGGGCCGGCGTTCCTCGAGGCGATCACCTTCCGCTTCCGCGGCCACTCGATGGCCGACCCGGAGCTGTACCGCAAGAAGGAGGAAGTGCAGCGCTGGCGCGGCCTCGACCCGATCACCGCCCTGCGCAAGCAGCTCGATGCGCGCGGCGCGATCGATGACGCGGCGTTCGAGGCGCTTCAGCAGGATGTCGAAGAGGTTGTGAACGAAGCCGTGCGCTTCGCGGAGGAGAGTCCGAAGCCACCGGCCGAAGCGCTCTACAGCAACGTCTACTACGAGGAGCCGGCCGCCGATGCCTGAGATCGCGTTCCGGGAGGCGCTGCGCATGACGCTGCGCGAGGAGCTCCTCGCCGACGAGCGCGTCGTCCTCATGGGCGAGGACATCGGCGCATACGGCGGCTCCTATGCCGTGACGAAAGGCTTCCAGCAGGAGTTCGGGCCCGAGCGTGTGATCGACACGCCGATCTCGGAGGAGGTCATCGTGGGCTGCGGCATCGGCGCAGCGATGGGCGGCCTGCGCCCGATGGTCGAGCTGATGACGATCAACTTCAGCCTTCTCGCGTTCGACCAGATCGTGAACAACGCCGCGAAGATCTGCTACATGTCGGCCGGACAGTTCCACGTCCCGCTGGTGATCCGCATGGCGAGCGGCGCCGGCAGCCAGCTCTCCAGCCAGCACTCGCAGAGCATGGAGGGCTGGTTCGCGCACATCCCGGGCCTGAAGGTCGTCGTGCCATACACGCCGTACGATGCGCGCGGGCTGCTCAAGACGGCCTTCCGAGACCCGAACCCCGTGATCTTTATCGAGCATACGGCGCTCTACAGCCGCAAGGGCGAGGTGCCGGACGGCGACTACGCACTCCCGTTCGGTCAGGCGGACGTGCTGCGCAAGGGCGATGATGTCACGCTGATCGGCTACTCCGGCAGCGTGTACCAGGCGACGCTCGCTGCCGACCTCCTCGCACAGGACGAGATCTCGGCCGAGGTGCTCAACCTGCGTACGCTGCGCCCGCTCGATATCGACGCGATCCTCACGTCCGTGCGCAAGACGAATCGCGCCGTCGTGATCGAAGACGACTGGAAGTTCGGCGGCTTCGCGGGCGAGATCGCGGCGATCATCATGGAGCAGGCGTTCGACGACCTCGACGCGCCGGTCGCGCGCGTCTGCGGCACGGACACGCCGATCCCGTACGCGAAGGAGCTGGAGCAGGCGGCGCTGCCGCAGCCGCAGCAGATCGCCGGCGCGGCTAAAGGGCTGTTCTAGCAATGCACAACGAGGGACGTGGCATCCGTAGCTGCAGACCTTCAGGTCTGCCCGGCAGGGCTAAAGCCCTGCAGCTACGAGGTGATGCGAGCTCGAACGAATCGCTTCGCAAGGACAGAGCTTCAGCTCTGTCCTGCAAGGCGAACAACGTCGTAGAGACAGAGCTTCAGCTCTGTCCTGCCTTCTCGGACGGCCATCAACCCGGCCTCCAACACACGGAGAAAGTGCGATGATCTCTGAGGTCGTCATGCCGCAGATGGGCGCCGACATGACCGAGGGTACGATCGTCCGCTGGCTCAAGAAGGAAGGCGACGCCGTCCGGCGCGGCGACATCATCGCCGAGATCGAGACCGACAAGGCCAACGTCGAGATCGAGGCGTTCGAGTCGGGCATCTTCCGCAAAGTGCTCGCGCAGGAAGGCGATGTCATCGAGGTGGGGAAGCC
>JBGQHA010000395.1:0-2720 GCA_041497735.1 Dehalococcoidia bacterium
ACCGATACGTTCACGCCAACCCCAACTGACACCTTCACGCCGACGCCGACCGATACGTTCACGCCGACGCCGACCGATACGTTCACGCCGACGCCGACTGACACCTTCACGCCGACGCCGACCGATACGTTCACGCCAACCCCAACTGACACCTTCACGCCGACGCCGACCGATACGTTCACGCCAACAGATACGTTCACGCCGACAGCGACGGACACCTTCACGCCGACAGCGACCGATACGTTCACGCCGACAGCGACGGACACCTTCACGCCTACGGCGACGGACACCTTCACCCCGGCGGCAACCGATACGTTCACGCCGACAGCGACCGATACCTTTACGCCAACAGCGACCGACACGTTTACGCCCACGGCGGGAGGGCCCGTAATCACGCTGCTTGGCGCCGGTGGCGATCCTCTCCAGAACCTCTGGCTGTGCCAGCCGGTCGGGATCTGCACTGACCCGAGCGCCGGCGTCGGTGAGCGCGACTTCGATGTCGTGCTCGGAGCGGCCGTGACGAGCACCAGCCCGAAGGGCGAGGCGCAGACGATCGGTTCGTACGAGTTTGAGGTGCGGTTCGACCGTAAGGTGGTCAACGTGACCGTAACGCCCGGCGGGCTCTTCCTGGTCGGCGGTGTCCTCCGAAGCGACGTATCCTGCAGCACCACCAGCGGTCAGGGCTTCGTGCAGTTCCGCTGCAACGTCAAGGGCAAGGCCGGCGTTCCGATCACGGGCCCGGGCGTCCTCGCCGTCGTGCGCGTGACGCCAACGTCGGATGTCTATTCGATGCTGATCGCGAGCCAGGACAACGGCATGCCGACGCAGCTCCTCAACCAGGAGTGCGCGCTGGGTGACCTGCAAGGCCACCCGATCGACACGACCGGCTGCTCAGACGCGGACGTCACCCTTCGGTACCTGGAGGGCGACGTGAACGCAGACTGCGTCGTCGATGTTCGTGACGGGCAGGAGATGGCGTTCCGCTGGGGCAGTCACACGGGCCAGCTGCTGTACAACCGCCGGTTCGACCTGGAGCCCGCCGCACCGAAGCTCGGTGACGGCGATATCGATGCGAAGGACCTGCAGGTGATCTTCGGGCGGCACGGCAGCACGTGCGCCGCTCCCCACCCGCCGCAGGAACCCGTCAACCCCAAGATCTAAGCCACAGCAGACTACGCGGCCGCGGCTGAGTCTTCCTCGAGACGGCGAAGCGTGACCTGCATGAGGCCATCGGCATCGACGCCATCGCGGCCGTACGTGGAGGCGCCCGCGCGCCACTTGCCCGCGCCCGGGATCTGCACCTGGATGTCGGCCTTGAGACGATAGGCGACGGTGCTGGCGTGGTGATAGTCGGCATCGAGCAGGAGCGCGAGAAAACGCCGCTCATCGATGCGGCAGGCGACATCGTACGAGCGGAGCTTTCCGGCGATGAGCTTCGCTACGCGGGCCATGATCTGTGGATCAGGATCGTCGTCGCCGAGCAGCCGGGGCGACCAGGCGGCGATGGAGAAGATGACCGCGCCGCGCGAGGCGCGCGCGAGCTCCTCTTTGTAGCGCATGTCCAGATACCAGGGCTGCGCAAGACCGAGCTCATCGCGAAGCACAGCAGAGCCAGCGGCGCGCTCTCCTTTCGGAGCGTCCGTCGCCGCAGGCTCATCTCCCTCACGCGGCCTGCGCTTGAAGAGCATACAGTTCTCCTGATCACGGTATCATCCGTATGCGCCGCCGCCACAATCGGGGTTCTGGAGCATGTAGATTCGCGCGGTTGGCGGCTCTGTTACAATCGTAGGCAGATCCCCTATGTAATCAGCCATGCGCTACGTCCCCTACGGCCCGGAGCTCGAGAACACCCCGAACGTCATCGTCGACGGGCGGGGTAACGAGGCGACCGTGCTGGTGCTGAGCCACTGGCCGCGCAACCGGACGCCCCCGGAGCTGAAGGCCGACACGAGCACAGAGATCGTGGTCAACTACGCGCGCTCGCCGCAGCGCGAGCGCTACCGCGCGGGCGCGGAAGCGGTCTCGAACAACCACTACGATGTCGACGGGTTGATATCGATGTGGGCCGCGCTGAACCCCGACGCAGCGCTCGAGCGCGCCGAGGACCTCATCGCGACGGGTGAGTGCGGCGACTTCGATCGCTGGTCGGGCGAGCTGCCGACGAAGGTGACGTGCGCGCTGTACGGGCTGGAGAACGGGCCGGCCTCGCCGTTTCGCGGCCGGCTGCCGGGCAAGGACTACCTCGAGCGCACGGCGTTCCTCTATCGCGAGACGCTCCCGCTGGTACCGCAACTCTTCGAGAGTATCGAGACGTTCGAGCCGCACTGGCGGGCGCAGTACGACCGCGTCCAGGCCGACCGCGCGCTGTTCGAACGCGGCGAAGCGACGGTGCAGGAGGTGGTCGAGCTGGACCTGGCGATCTTCGAGCTGCCGCGGCAGGTTCACGACATGGCGCTGTACGAGCGCACAACGTGCTCGCGCGTGGCGCTGCACATCGCGGAGCACCGCTACCAGGTGCGCTATCGATACGAGTCCTGGGTGGAGCTGCAGAGCCGCCGGCCGCCGCCGCGCATCGACCTGCGGCCGTACGCGGAGCTGCTGCAGACGTTCGAGGGCAACGCGGGCGAATGGGTGGCGGACGACGTGCAGCAGTCGCTCTCGCGGCTGCGCCTGCGCGGGCCGGAAGGCAGCGCCTCGCCCAGCTCGATCACGCCCGGGCT
>JBGQHA010000396.1:0-2712 GCA_041497735.1 Dehalococcoidia bacterium
ACGAAGCTGCGACTCCGGTGTGGATGTCCTTCGACAGGCTCAGGATAATCCAGGTCGTCCCGGGCCGCACTCAGAGGGCCAGTGTAGGGGAGGTCTTAAGACCTCCCGCGTCATGCGAAGGAAATCGAGTCGGCGGCGCGGTGGGCGGCCTGGAGGCCGCCCATACGTTGGCGGGCAAGGGGCGCTAGTAGAACGGTGACGGCACCCAGCAGCCCATCGGCACCCGGTACTCGCCGCGCACCATGTAGCTGTCCAACTCCAGGAGCTGGAACCCCTGGCCCATCGCCCAGCGCAGCGTCTCCGAATGCGCTGCGGGCAGCAGTATGTGCACCTCCGCGGGCGATGAGCGCGCCATGCCGATGATCAGATCGCGCAGCGCCTGCTCGTCGCGCGTGACGCCGTGCGTGATGAACGTCTCGGTGCCGGGAAAGCGCGTGAGGTAGCCCGCGATCTCCCCGTTGCGCTCGATGACGAGGGGCGGCGCGAACCCCGCCATCAGCTCGATGTCGTGCGTGCGGTCGAGGCCGTGCACGTCCTTGTGGAGCGCGTTGCAGGCTTCCAGATCGGCCGGGGTGTATTCGCGCACGGTGTCGCGCGTTTTTTCGCCGGCGCTAGGCCGGCCGCGAATGTTCGCGAGCAGGTCGGTCGCGTTGAAGCCCAGGTTGTGATAGAGCGAGAACGACTGCCTGTTGTACGCGACCTGCACCAGCCTGATGGAGCGGAATCCATTGCGCTCGGCGCGCTCGATCAGCGCTTCCATCACGCGCCGGCCAAGCCCCTGGCCCTGCCGGTCGACCGCGACGGCGACGGGCCCCACGCCGACGACCTCGTCGCGTTCGTCTCCGAAGTTACATGCGACGGGTCGCTCGCCGTCGATGAGCTGGTAGGACTGGTATCCCTCGGTCTGGGCCAGCAGGCGCACGATGAGCTGCGCGAGATCGGGCGAGGGAAACGCCGGCTCAAAGTTGTGGCGCTCCGCGATATCCTTGAACGCCTCGTACACCAGGGTGCCAACGGCTTCGGATTGTTCGGGGAGGACGTCGGTCAGTGTGGGATCGGCCATACTAGTCCTTTCAGCAGTCGAGGGTGCTTCTTCTTAACGACTACGTTAACAGGGCGCGGCGCAGATGGCTACCGGTCCGGCCCCTCGACACGGCGCCGGGCCGCCTCGACCCGCGAACGCAGCTTCGGCAGCCGCTCCTCGCCTATGGTTTGCAGGATGAGCGCCCTCAGACCAGCATCGGCAAAATCGTAGGCGTTAGGCCGGCCCGGCAGGACGGCGAGAACGCCGGCATCGACGGCCTCCCTCAGGTCGACGACCATGTCTTCCTCGCTGATGCGCGCCAGGTGCCGGAGCACGGCGTAGGCGGCTCCTTCCGGCAGCAACGCGACGTAGTCGAGCAAGCGGCGCGTGCTGCCCGTCAGCCCGGCGAGGCGCTCAGATGGGGCGGCTGTCATTGCAACGCCACTGTGGTAGGCTTTTTGCCCACTGTTAGCCTTTCCTTAACATCTGAGCCTTATGATCATCGTTGAAGGGTATACCACGGGAATTGCTCCCCCTCTCGTGGAACACCCGCCCAAAGAGCCGGGATGTCTGTCCTGCAAACCAGGTTAGGCATCCTGGTTCTTTGTATCTGCAGCTTCCCCAGTTGTTCAGAAAGACCCTTCCTCCTGAGGCGGACAGGTCGCTTCGCTCAGGGTGACAGACAGGCCTCCGGCCTGCTAGTCACTTGATCGCCAGCGCGTTCGGCGGCGAGCCGATGCCGCCACGAAGATTCAGCGGCGCCGAGGTGAAGAAGCTCTCGTAGACGCCGTCCGACGCGCAGTCGGCCGCGAGGCCGTCCAGGTGCCACAGCTCGCCGAAGGGCATGCCCAGGAAGCAGAGCGCGCGCACGTGCAGCACGCCCGTCGCCGGGTCCCACGGCCACGGTTCGAGCGCGGGACAGTCCGAGGCTACGGCGGCGATGCGATGGTCCCAGAGCCAGCCCGCCATCTCGGTGCTCCCCTCGATGCCCGGCGCGTGCAGATCGGCGGCGATACGCTCGCGCGTCGCCCGATCGGCAGCCATGTACATCTCCTCCCAGCCCGTGCGCACCAGGAGCACGTCGCCGGGCTCGATCGCGACGCGCTGCGCGGCCGCTGTCGCGTCCAGCTCAGCGGTGGTGATTGCACGCGAGGTCATCGCATCGATCGGTGAGCCTTGCGACGCAAGGTAACGCGCCACGTCGAGTAGGACGCCGCGGCCGGCGATGCCGCGCTGCGCCCACGCGTCGACGCCGTTGCGTGAGCCCTCCTGGCCCGTCACCTGCTCCGCGGTGACGCCGTTGTACAGCCCGTGGCGCGGATGGCCGACGTGCGCCAGGCTATCCCACTGGCTCGAGGCCTGCAGGTAGAAGTTGTCCAGGTGGTCGTCGTGGCCCAGGCCGCCCTCGAAGCGCCGGATCGTTTGCTTGTACATGCCGCGGCTGAAGAGCGGCGGGTCGGGCAGGTGCAGGGGCAGGTCGAGCGGAAAGACGGTGCCCCTGCGCACGAGCTTGGCCGCCGCCGCGACGCGCTCCGGCGTCAGGAAGTTGATCGTGCCGAGCTGGTCCTCCTTGCCGAAGACACCCCAGTTGGACCCCTTGGGCGCATCCTCGCGCTCGGAGAGCTGGGCATAGGTGGGGAGGTTGTCGTTCGGCATGTATCTTCTCCTTACTTGAGCTTCTCAAGCCA
>JBGQHA010000397.1:0-2710 GCA_041497735.1 Dehalococcoidia bacterium
GTCATCCACGACGCGAGCGTCCAGACGCTCGCGCTCACCAGCACGCGCAGGTTGCGCAGCACCGATAGGCCGTCGAGCAGCGATTCGCCCCAGCGCACGGCGCCGCTGCGGAAGCGATGCGGCAACAGCTGCGACAGCCTTCGCAGCCACGCCTCAGCGCGCGCGCGGTCGATTACCGCCAACACGATGACCAGCGCGACGACGAGAAACACGGCTAGCGTCAGGAGCGCAGTGATCGCCGCTGCCCGCGGCAGCGACACGAAGGGGATCAGCACGGCGAGGATGCCCAGCAGCGCGAAGACATCCAGTACGCGCTCCACGATCACGGTCGAGAAGACGTGCGCCGTCTTGATCTGCTCCGCCTCGCTCAGCACGTAGACGCGCGCCAGCTCTCCCAGCTGCAGCGGCAGGATCGCCCCGGCCATGTACCCGATGTTGAGCGCCCCGAACGTCGCGAGGAAGCTGAGCGGCCGTTCCGGGAACAGCGTCCGCCAGCGCTGAGCGCGCATCATAATGAAGATGAGAAGCACCGGCAGCGATGCCGCCAACAGGCCGTAGTTCGCCTGCTTGAGCGCCGAGCCGACCTCCCGCCAGTTCACACCCACGAACCCGATGTAGATGGCGATGCCGCTAATGACGATGCCGACAACCCAACGCAGCCGGCCAAGCGACGCAATGCGGGAGCGGGGAGAGGTCATCGGATTGCCGGGCTCGCCTTCGTCGTCATCTCCATTCGATTACCCAGTATTATAGTAGGCGGTCTATTCATGAACGATGGACACTATGGAGCCGACTTCTTCGAAGGGTATCGCGGCCGCTTCAACCAGTATTGGTGGGCGCGGCGCTTCTACGCGAACGTCATCAAGCGCTACGCCAAGTCCGGCAAGCTGCTCGAGATCGGCTGCGGCCTCGGCCACGTCCTCGTCCGCCTGCAGGACGACTTCGAGACCTACGGCATCGACGTCTCAGCGTACGCTATCGAGCAAGCGCGCAAGAACACGCCTCGCTCGACGCTCAGCGTCGCCGCAGCCGAGGACATTGGCTCACTTCCCGGACCATTCGCCGTCATCGCGGCGTTCCACGTCGTCGAGCACCTGGAGGACCCCGCCGCGGTGCTCCGGCTGTGCGCCGCCTCGCTCGCGCCCGGCGGGCGGCTCATCTTCGCCACGCCCAACACGGACGCCCCGTTCGCAAAACGCAAGGGCGATCGCTGGTTCGCGCTCAGCGACCCGACGCACATCTCGCTCAAGCCCGCGCGCGAATGGCTCGCGCTCGTGCGGCAGGCCGGCTTTCGCATTCGCCGCTCGTTCAGCGATGGCATGTGGGACGTGCCGTACGTTCCGCTCATCCCGGCGAAGCTCCAACTTGCGATCTTCGGCCTGCCGGCCGTGCTGCAGACGATGACATGCGTCCCCTTCATCCCCGTCCGCTTCGGCGAGAGCGTCATCGTCGTCGCGGAAAAGGCCGATTGATCCGAGGCAAGGCCGGTTGCTTCAATGTCTGTGCACTCGGGCGATTAGCTCAGTTGGCTAGAGCGTCTGTTTTACACACAGAAGGTCGCAGGTTCGAGTCCTGCATCGCCCACCAGCTAGATGAGACGTTCAGACTGGGCTAGGCTTCGCAGCTAGCAGTTCTGGTTGTACTGCTTCACCGCGGCCAGGATGTCCGCCACCGTCTGCTGGCCATCGGGCGGGCCCAGGTTCCACGTGTTGCCGCCCATGAGCGCGGTACGGTCGGTGTCAATCGTGTAGATGGCGTTGCCTTGGTTCTTGCCGTACTTGCCGACGACGTACAGGATATCCGCCACGGTCTGCGTCTGCGGCGTGTTGGCCTTCTCCGGGTTGAAGTAGTCCCAGCGGTTCATCGGGTCGCGGAGACCGCCGCCGGTACCGACGCCTCCCGCTGTGTCGGCCAGCTCACGCTTGTCCGGGCAGCCGTCCCCGTCGCTGTCGGAATCCAGCAGCAGCCGCACGGCGTTGACCGTAGCGGCCAACGCCGTGCCCGAGGGCGTACCCGCCGTGCAGTTTGCCAATGACTGGAACTTGTACACGCTGGCAGAACCTGCGCCCGTGACGGAGTTGATCTGCGCCTGAACGTATACGTTGCCCCACTGACCAAAGCCGTCAAAGTCCTGAAAGCAGCCCGACAAGTTCATGTTGTGCGATGAGCCATCCAGTAGTCCTGACAACTGTGTGTGGCTGGTGTCGATGTCCGCGAACTGGTATTGGCTAACGTCACACGGCAGCGACGGGCAGTTGGGCGCAGGCGGAACGCAGTTCGCGCCCAACGAGCATCCTGGTGGCGGCGCACCTGCCTGACCATCGCCGCAGTACTTCGCGTTAGCTGGCGGACAACTGCTCACGCCGGACATGTGCGGGTTGACTGTGATGCCCGGCGAGTCAAAATAGCAGAGGATCTTGCCAGTCGGATTCGTCTCTTGTTGCTGGATGTCGGCGAGGCAATTTTCGTAGAGGCCAGGTGAGCCTGGGAACGTAAACAGCATGCTATACCCAGTGAGCGCCTCCACCGCTGCCTCTGCGTTGACTCGTGGCGTGGCGTGGATGTGGCTGGCATCGCGGCTGTCTGTGACGGAAACGCCAGTGCGTTTAAGGATGTCCGCGATCTCGTCTGGTGTGCCATTCGGCAACGCCTGCTTGACCAGCGCGGCGACTCCGACGGCCATCGGGCTTGCCATTGAGGTACCGGAACA
>JBGQHA010000398.1:0-2691 GCA_041497735.1 Dehalococcoidia bacterium
CAGGCTGGGAATGACGCCGTACTGCCAGTGCAGGTCGATCGCAGGGATCGACACCGCGACGGCGAGGATCACCAGCGCCTGCGCGCTGCCGATCACGATCGCGCCGAGCGACTTGCCGAGCAGGATCGCGGCGGGCGAGTTTGGCGAGACGAGCATGACCTTGAGCATGCCCGAGTCGCGGTCCTGATAGAACGAAGCGCTGGAAAACGTCGACGAGAACAGCGCCGTCATCACCATGATGCCCGGCACGAGGAACGTCACGTAGTCGCCGTGACGCACGAGCGACGGCTCCAGCCCGTCGGAGATGCCGACGCCCAGGATGCCGAGCAGCATGAGCGGCAACGCCAGCGACGAGAACACCTGGGACCGCGATCGCAGGAACGCGCGCAGGTCACGGGCGAGTAGGGCGCCCCAGGCGCTGAATGTGAGCGTTGCGGTACTCATCTCGGCTCCTGATGGGTAGTGGCAGGCTCAGCCGGTCGCGCATCGGGAGGCTCAACCCGAAGAGCTGCCTCGGTGGCTCGAAGTGGCGAGCCTGCCATAACGAAGTACGCATCTTCCAGCGTCGATGGTTCGATCCTGATCGTGTGGATCGCCTGCGGATCGGTCTGAAACAGTCGCGGCACGAACGACGACACGTCATCGACCGTCACCTGCAGGATCTGGCCGGCTGAGGTCACGCCGCCAACGCCCGGCCAGCCGGCGATCTCCTTCGAGAGCGCTGCGGCCCGCCCATCGACGCACTCCACACGCACGGAATCGTGCTTGAGGCCGCGCTTGAGCTCGTCCGGTGTGCCCTGCGCCACCAGGCGGCCCTGGTAGAGGAACGCGACGCTGTCGCACTCGCGCTCGGCTTCCAGGACATCGTTCGTCGCGAACAGGATGGTGAGCCGTCGCTCCCTCACCCCGACCTGCCGGTCCTCCCTCTCCCTCGCCGAGAGAGAGGGGTTGGGGGTGAGGGAGAAGCCGTGCAGCAGCTCCCAGAACGAGCGCCGCGAGTCGGGGTCGAGGCCGGTCGTCGGTTCGTCGAGCAGCAGGACCTCGGGCGCGGGCAAGAGCGCCCGGGCCAGCTCGAGCCGGCGGCGCAGGCCGCCCGACAGTGTGCTCACCGGCTCGCTCCGGCGCGAGGCGAGGCCGAACTCCTTCAGCAGCTCGTCGCTGCGGCGTCTCAGCGCCGCGCCGCCGAGGCCAAACAGGCGTCCGTGCAGGGCGAGCGTCTCATCGAGCGTCATCAGCGGATCGAGGCAGGACTCCTGGAAGACGACGCCGACGTGGCGGCGCGTGTCGGGGCGCGGCGGCGCGCCCAGGACGCGCAGTTCGCCGCTGTCGGGCGCGCGCAGGCCGGACACGAGCGATAGGAGCGTGCTCTTGCCGGAGCCGTTGGGGCCGATGAGGCCGACGACAGCGTTCGCTGCGACATCCAAGGAGACGCCGTCGAGCGCGCGGCGTTCGCCGTAGCTGAGCGTGACGTCTCGGGCGGAGATGACGGGGGCGGCGGGGTGCTCGTTCATCGAATCACAAACCATGGTAACTCGATGGATGACGATGAGGAATGCGCTTGACCCTTCCTTCCTTCCCGCCGATAATGAAGCAGGAGTTAGCGTACTAGGTACACTAATTATGCGCGGCCTGCGAATCGGACTGGGGCAGATCAACGCCACTGTCGGCGACCTGGACGGCAACGTGGCGAAGATCCTTGACTTCGCCCGCCGCGCCCGCGACCTCGGCTGCGACGCCGTCGCGTTTCCGGAGCTGGCGGTCACGGGCTATCCGCCCGAAGACCTGCTCCTCCGGCGCAGCTTCATCGTCGATACCCAGGCGGCCGTCGAGCGGCTGGCGCGGGAAGCGCCGCCGGACATCGCGCTGATCGCGGGCTGCGTCGACGAGCAGGACGACATCTACAACGCCGCCGCGGTGATCCACTGCGGGCGCGTCGCCGGCGTGTACCACAAGCATCTGCTGCCCACCTACGGCGTCTTCGACGAGGACCGCTACTTCCAGGCCGGCACGCAAGCGCCGGTTTTCGAGATCGCAGGCGTGCGCGTCGGCGTGACGGTCTGCGAGGACGTCTGGTACGCGAACGGGCCGCATCGCGCGTTGGCGCTCGCCGGCGCGGAGGTCATCGTCAACATCAACGGCTCGCCGTACCACACCGGCAAGCTCGCGTTCCGCGAGCGGATGCTTGCGACGCGCGCGACCGACGAAGGCGTGATCGTCTGCTACGTGAACCTCGTCGGCGGGCAAGACGAGCTGGTCTTCGATGGCGGCAGCTTCGTGTTCGACGAGCGGGGCGAGCTGCGCGCGCGCGCGGCGCAGTTCGACGAAGAGCTGCTCGTCTGCGACCTCCAGGTCGATGCCGTGCTCCAGACGCGCCTGCACGACCCGCGCCGTCGCAAGGAGCGCTTGCTCAGCGACCACGAGCGCAGCCCGACTATCGTGGTGTCGAGCGCACCCGCGGGCGAGAAGGCACCGATCGAGCGACGGGTTGCCTCGCACCTGTCGCCAGAGGCGGAGGTGTACGCTGCGCTCGTCACCGGCACGCGCGACTACGTGCGCAAGATCGCCTACGAGCAGGTCGTGGTCGGCCTCTCGGGCGGGATCGATTCCACGATCGTCGCTGCGATCGCGGTCGATGCTCTCGGAGCGGAACACGTGCACGGGGTGGCGATGCCGTCGCGCTACTCATCCGAG
>JBGQHA010000399.1:0-2680 GCA_041497735.1 Dehalococcoidia bacterium
ATCGTGACCAGGCCGCCGATGCGCGGGTCCTTCAGCTCGCGGCGAATGAGATCGCTGATCTCCTCGCGGAGCTGGTCGTTGATGCGTTCGGTGCGCCGTGTCACGTTCTGTTCACCGCCTGCGTAGGTTGGGGGTCTTTAGCCCCCGACGCGAGGATTGGAGGCTAGCATGGCTGTTTGGGGTCACGGTAAAGGATGACCCTACGCGGTAGCGAGCGTCTACCGTTCGCGCTCGCGGCGGTAGACTTCGACGATGTCGCCGACCTGGAAGTCGGCGAAGTTCTCCAGCATCAGGCCGCACTCGAAGCCGGTCTGCACCTCGCGCACGTCCTCCTGGAAGCGGCGCAAGCTGGCGAACTTGCTGTCGGTCACCTGCTCGCCGTTGCGCAGTACGCGCACCTGATCAGTGCGCGCGAGCGTGCCATCGGTGACGTGGCAGCCGGCGACGGCAGGCTTGCGGCGCAACTGGAAGACCTGGCGGACTTCGGCGTGGCCGCTGACGACGTCCTTCCAAATCGGCTCTAGCATGCCCTGGAGCGCCTTCTCCACGTCCTCCGTGATGTTGTAGATCACGTTGTACTGGCGGTAGTCGATGCCTCCCGTCTCGATCACGCGGTCAACACCGGGCTCGAGGCGTGTGTTGAAGGCGATGATGATCGCCTTCGACGCGATGGCGAGGTTGGCGTCCGATTCGTTCACCGAGCCGGAGGCAGCGTGGATGATCTTTACCCGCACCTCGTCGGTGCTGAGCCGCTCGAGCGACTGGCGGATCGGCTCGATGCTGCCCTGCACGTCGGTCTTGAGAATGATGTTCAGCTCTTTGATCTTGCCCGCGCTGATCTCTCCGAAGAGCGTATCAAGGCTGACGCGCGGCTGAACGTGGAGCGAGGCGGCCTCGCGCTCGCGAATGCGTTGGAGGACGATCTGGCGCGCGGTCTTTTCGTCGGCAATGACGGTGAGGTTGTCACCCGCGAGCGGTACCTCTTGCAGGCCGAGGACCGAGGCCGGCTCGCCCGGGCCGGCGGTCTTGAGCCGCTTGCCGTCTTCGTTGAACATCGCCTTCACCCGACCCCACGTCTCGCCCACGACGCAGGCGTCGCCGACGTGGAGCGTGCCCGTCTGTACCAGCACCGTTGCGGTCGGGCCGCGCGTGCGGTTCATCTCCGCCTCGATGACGACGCCGATCGCATGGCGGTCGGGGTTCGCCTTCAGCTCCAGCACCTCGGCCGCGACCAGGATGTTCTCCAGCAGCTGCTGGATGCCATCGCCGGTCTTGGCGGAGACAAGGACGCAGATCACGTCGCCGCCGTACTCCTCGATGTTCAGGCCCTGTTCAGCGAGCTGCTGTTTCACGCGGTCCGGTTTGGCGTCGGGCAGGTCGGTCTTTGTAATCGCGACGACGATCGGGACGCCCGCGGCGCGCGCGTGGTCTATCGCCTCCCTGGTCTGGGGCATGATGCCGTCGTCCGCCGCGACGACGAGCACGGCGACATCGGTTGCTTTGGCGCCGCGGGCGCGCATGGCGGTAAAGGCCGCGTGGCCGGGCGTATCGAGAAACGTGATGCGCTGGTCATTCACCGAGACCTGGTACGCGCCGATGTGCTGCGTGATGCCGCCATGCTCGCGGGCCGTGACGTTGCTGCGCCGGACGGCGTCGAGCAGGCTGGTCTTCCCGTGGTCGACGTGACCGAGCACGGTCACCACGGGGGGGCGCGGGACGAGCGTCGCACCTTCGGCTTCCTCGATAACGGCCCGCTGGCCGGCCGGCGCCGCGGCGACAGGCTCTTCGACGGCGAGCGCCTCGCTGCCCTTCTCCGACGGCTCGAACCCAAGGTCGTGCGCGACGATCGCAGCGGTCTCGAAATCGATGCTCTGGTTGATCGAGGCCATGACGCCGTTCTTCATCAGCTCTTTGATGATCTCAACGGCGGGAACGCCCAACAGGTCGCCCAGCTCCTTGACCGTCAGGACGCGCGGCAGCTCGACGGCGCGGCTGGGCGCGGCCGGCGCTCCGGCGCGTGCGCCGTTGCCGTCGACCGGCACCGCGACGGTCGCCGTCGGTTGCGGTCGAGCTCGAGGCTTTCGCCGGGGGCCGGAACGGGGGCGTCTGCCTGCCATGTGTTCTCCTAGCTGTTCACTGGCGCCGCTTCGAGGCGCTCCGTGTAACGTCGAAGCGCTTCGCGGTCTTCCGACGACACCGCCGTGCGCAGCGCGCGCGATAGCTTGTCCTTCTTCAGCGCATCTTGCCAGCACTCGAGCCGCGCGCAGACGTACGCGCCGCGGCCGGCGTGCTTGCCGCTCGGATCGACTTCAACGCGGCCTTCCGGCGTGCGCACGATGCGCACGAACTCTCGCTTGGCGCTGGTTTCGCGGCAGGCGACGCAGGTGCGCTGTGGAATGTGCCTTACCCGTCGATTACTCATCAGCGCCATCGCCGGACCCTCCAGAGTCATCGGAACCATCATCATCAAGCTCCTCATCGAGGTCAACCCGCTTGGAGGAGCGGCGCGTCTTCTTGGCGCGGGCCGCCTCGCGTTCCGCCTCGCCCTCCCGCTCCCTGCGGCCGCCGCCCTTCTTGGCCTTGACGGGCGCGGCACCGACACCGCGGTCTCCGGTCAGGATCTCTTCGGCGAAACGGATCGTCGGCCCAGCCGGCGTGGCAGGAGCCGGCTGGACGGCCA
>JBGQHA010000400.1:0-2679 GCA_041497735.1 Dehalococcoidia bacterium
AGTCGAAGGCGAGAGCCACGTAACCCTCGGCGGCGAAGTGCCGGGCATAGTGAGGCAGAATGAGTTCCTTGATGCCGGTGAATCCATGGCACAGCACGATCCCGGGCCGCCGGCTGCTCGGGCCGGCACCATCCGGTACGTAGAGGACGGCGCTTAGCCTGGCACCCTCCGAGTAGTAGCTGACCGGCCGCTCCATCACTCGTTCCCTCCTCGTTCTCATCGATTTCTCGGCTGCCATGGTACAACCACTGCCAAGGCAGACGCCTGACCTCACCTGAGGTCATGCCTTCTCTGAGGAAGCGGGGCCAAGGAGAAGGTACCGCGAGGATCGCGACAAGGGGGACACACGACCGCCACTGCTCGGCACTTCAGCAGTTCTTGATGATGATGCGCCAGGTTTCGGATGTGCCGCCGAACGGCAATACACTAGGCCATCTGGCCCTGTTGTTGCGCCGGGAGGCAGGAGTACAGTCGTCAAGGGGAGTTGCAAGCAGCGCCGGAGGCGGCGCTCGATCGCCGAAGGCGATCCGCTTGAGCCCGTGCGCGATGCGTCCGCGCCGCAAGCTGGCCCAGCCCTGTAAGATCGATGCCGGCCAGATGCCGGAGTCTTCTCGAAAGATCCAGACTGCGTCGCAGTAATCACGACCTCCGACGCGATGATGAGCGCGATGAAGGCAGGGATGTTGACGCCGTAGGGGGCCCACTTGCTCGCGCCTGTGACGGCATCCGCCACGAGCCATCCGATGACGATGAGGTAGACGAGAATGCTGACTATAAAAGTCCTGCTGATCCAGCGCCGGACTGTCGCATTCTCGACGAGTGATGCCCGTATCGCCTTTACCTGCGCCATGATGCGCACCTGCCCTCCTCTGCAGATGGCCAGACGGTCGTTGGTTGAAGGCCTGTGGGCGGGGTGCCTAGCAGCCGCCGTCGTTATACGTCCGCGACCGGCGGATTGTCAACTGCGCGGCGTTCTTCGGTGCGCGTATGAAGGCTGCCTTCCGCGGGCAGGAGTCGGCGATGTAGCGGTCGAGGGCGGCCGCGTCGCCGTTCAGCGTGGCTTGGAATGAGCCTTCCAGCTCTACGACCTGCAGCGCTCCAAACGAGGAGGAGCGGACATGTTCGGTGGGGAGCCGTTGCCCGTTGAATAGGCGGTTAAATTCTGTCGCCACGGTATACACCGTTGACGCGTTCGGACGTTGCTGGTATCGTCAGCGAGTAAAGCTATATCCGCTCGTCAGTGGAGGGAACCATGCCAGCAAAGAAGAAGGCACTGAACAAGAAGCCAGCAGTAAAGGCGGCCAAGAAGTCCACCCGCAAAGCAGGGAAGAAGCGCTAAGCGCGAACCTACACAGCACTACCCAGCGCCACGATCGGCGTCGTCATCCGCGCGCAGCACGCGCACGGCGGCACCTGCCGTTCGGGCCCGTCGCACTTGTGCCGGCAGAAGACGCAGCGGTAGCGCGCTGCTCCGCTGCTGCACGCCGTCACTCTTGCCGATCAATCTCCGGGCGCCTGACTTCCGCTAGCTTCGCTATAGTACAGCCGCGCCGCAGCGGCCGGCGCGCGAACGATGAAAGCTCCCATCGCCTCCATCGATTACATCGAACGCTGGCGTCGCATCGTCGGCGCGCGACGCGCGCAGCACGACGCCGCCTGCGCCGAGCAATGCCGCACGACGTCGGACTACTGGGCGCGTCGCGCCGAGGGCTTCCGCAAGTTCACGCGAAAAGCGTCAGCGCAGGGTGATCCGTTTCTCGACTGCCTGCGCCGCCACTTGCGGCCGGAGGACACCGTGCTTGACGTCGGCGCCAGCACCGGCCGCCACGTCGCGCGTTGCTTCTTCACATCGGCGCCTCCCGCGGCGCGCCGTTCGGCAAGCTCTGCTAGCCCGCGGAGGTCTTCATTGCTGAAGCCGCTGAGGTTGATGTGGCCGTGGACCGCATCGCCGTCCTGCTTGATATTGTCGGTCGGCTCGCCCCGGGCGAGGCGCTCCAGCCGCACCCCCTCGGTGACGGCGCGGATCGCGTCGCCGACGTTCATGTCGGTGGGGGAGACCTGTTGAAGCCGCTCGACGCCCTTCTGCTGGAGGGCGAGCCCCTCCTTGACGTGGCGCTCGGCCATCTCCTGCAGCGCGCGGAGCTGGGCCTCGCGGTCGCGCTCACGCGCCTCTCGCTCGAGGTCGAGGAGCCGGTCCTGCCAGTGGAAGGAGCTCGACCAGGCCTCCAGCGTGCTCGGGCTGGGAGCCCGCCGCAGGCCGATGCCGGAGGGATCGTCCAGCAGCGCCTTGCGCAGCGCCTCCAGGCTTCGGCTGGGGCCGAGGCGGACGTACAGGTCGAAGGCGAGCCGGTGCTCGGTTTTCTCCTTCATGTCAGTCACCGCTCCCCAGGTGGGTTCTGGCGATGTAAGCGAGGGCGCGGCCGCGCCGGTTCTGCCCTTCGAGCGGCTCGATCACCTGGGCCACCGCCGCCTCGATTACTTGCTCCTCCTCGCGGCTCACTACGAAGCTGATCGCCCGCAGGCCGTCGCCGGCGTCGCTTTCGCGCTCGAGATCAGCCAGCAGCCCTTCGAGGTCGAGGTCGAGCAGATCGAGGCTCTGGCGGATCAGCGCGGCGCTCTCCGGCAGAAGCGCGGCCAGCTCCTCGGGCGAAACCAGCTCGGTTAGCTCCCGCAACAACT
>JBGQHA010000401.1:0-2675 GCA_041497735.1 Dehalococcoidia bacterium
GGATCCCGCACGGGCCGAGGCGGCCAACCGCATCGAGATCGCACGCGACGCCTCGCACACGCGCTCGCTCGGAAGGAAAGAGTTCGACGCCATGATCGCGGCGGCGGGCCTGCGGATTCTTGCGAGCGAAGTCCGCGAACTTCCGCGGATGTTTGACCACTGGATGAAAGTTGCGGGCTGGCGTCGCGGCGATCCCTCGTACATCGAAACGCGCCGCTTGATGGAAGCAACGATGGCGGATGATTTCGCGGGCTTCCATCCGCGCTACACGGCCCCGGACGCAAATCCATCCGGCGAAGCCCCGGACATCCACATGGTGAACACGGCGCTGTTCCTGGCTGCCGAGAAAATCTGAACATGACGGATGATCTTCTACTCGAAGCTCACGAGCTGCGAAAATCCTACGCGGTCTCGTCCGGCGCGTTTACACAATCCTCGCGCCGCGCAGTGGCCGTGGACGGCGTGAGTTTCGGAGTCCTCCGCGGCGAGACGCTTGGAATCGTCGGCGAATCCGGCTGCGGCAAAACGACGCTTGCGCGCTTGCTGCTGCGCCTTATCGAACCCGATGCGGGCGAGATCCGTTTCCGCGGGCAGGATTGGCTGGGTGCGCGGGGCGCGGAGCTGCGCGCGCTCCGCCGCCGCATGCAGATGGTGTTTCAGGATCCGATTGCCTCGCTGAACCCCAGGCTGCGCGTGGGCGGGATCGTCGGCGAGCCGCTGGCCATTCACGAGCCGCAACTCTCAAGCGCCGAGCGCCGCGCCCGCGCCGCCGAAATTCTCGCCGCCGTCGGACTCGGCCCCGAGGCACTCGATCGCTACCCGCACGAATTTTCCGGCGGACAGCGCCAGCGCATTGGCATCGCACGCGCGCTGATTCTGCGTCCCGAGCTGGTGATCGCGGACGAACCAGTCTCGGCGCTAGACGTCTCCGTCGGCGCGCAAATTCTCGAATTGCTTGCCCGGCTCCAGCGCGAATTCTCTCTGACGCTGATCCTGATCTCGCACAGTCTGCCGGTGGTGGCACAACTGGCGACGCGCGTCGCCGTGATGCACGCGGGCCGAATCGTCGAGCTGGGCCCCACAGAGCAGGTGCTCACCCGGCCGCAGCATCCCTACACGCAGACGCTGCTGGCGGCCGTCCCGCAAATCCCTGCGTGATTTTGCTTCGCTCTCTCCACTCGGGCCGTGCCCGGCGTTCCTGATACACTCCCCCGGATGAGTTTTCGTTTCGAAATTCTGGCCACGGACCCGACCGGCGCGCGCCTCGGACGCCTGAACACGCCGCATGGCGTAATTGAAACACCTGCCTTCATGCCCGTCGGCACTGCCGCGACGGTGAAGGGCCAGACGCAGGGGGATCTCGAAAGCCTCGGCGTGCAGATCCTCCTCGCCAACACGTATCATCTTTACCTCCGTCCCGGCCACGAGCTGGTCCGCGAAATGGGCGGGCTGCACCGGTTCATGTCCTGGCCCCGCGCAATTCTCACCGATTCGGGCGGCTACCAGGTGTTCAGCCTCAGCGATCTGCGCAAAGTGAACGACGAGGGCGTCACATTCCGCTCGCACCTCGACGGCTCGGAGCATTTTCTCTCGCCCGAAAAAGCGCTCGAAATCGAAATCGCGCTCGGCGCCGACATCATCATGGTGCTCGATGAATGCATTGAGGCCCCCTCGGCGGAATCCCGCGCGCATGAAGCGGCCACGCGCACGCTCGCATGGGCGCGGCGGTCGCGCGATTATTTTGCGCAGCATGGCGATCGCGCGCGCCAGATGCTTTTCGGAATCGTGCAGGGCGGCACGCATCCGGCGCTTCGCCGCGAGAATGCTGACGCGCTCGTCGAGCTGGATTTTCCCGGCTACGCAATCGGCGGCCTCGCTGTCGGCGAATCGCACGCGGTGACCTGCGAAATGGCGTCCATAGCAGCCGTGCGGCTTCCCGCCGATCGCCCGCGCTATCTGATGGGCGTGGGCAAGCCGGAACAGCTCGCAGATTATGTGGCGCTCGGTGTGGATATGATGGACTGCGTGCTGCCCACGCGCAGCGCGCGCCACGGCTGCCTGTACACTTCGGCAGGCCGCGTGCTTATTAAGAATGCGCAGTATGCGAATGACCCTCGCCCCATTGACGAAGAGTGTCAATGCGCCGTCTGCCGGCGGTATTCGCGTGCATATTTGCGGCATCTTTTTTCCGCAGGAGAGGTTCTCGCGACCATCCTGAACACCCACCATAACCTGTACTTTTACCTTGACATCATGCGCAAAATTCGCGAGGCTATTTGGTTTGGGAAGCTGGAAAGTTTCCGCTCTGACCTTCAGGCACGCCTCAAATAGGCAAACCCTAGCAGGCGTTGGGCGCGGTTCGAGGCGGGGCAGCATTTTCGGATAAAGCAGGAAAGTCTGCCGGCCACGGCAGGCTTGCCCGCCCTGGCGGGCGTGCAAGATGCGGCGGGCTCAGCCGCAATGGCGGAAAAGGCGCTCATGATCGCGACAATCGGATGGAAGATTGCTGCCAACTTGGCCGTTGTGGCGCAAGCCGCAGGCGCGCCGAGCAGCATCGGCATGTTCCTCCCGCTGATTCTTATCATGGGTATTTTTTACTTCCTGATGATCATGCCCGCGCAGCGCCGCCAGAAAAAAGTTACCGAAATGCTCAAGACTCTGAAGAACGGCGACAA
>JBGQHA010000402.1:0-2675 GCA_041497735.1 Dehalococcoidia bacterium
CAGACCGCCATCGTGCCGCCTTCTGCGGGCGTCATCTCGTGGACGATCGTCTCCGGCCCGGCCTCCTGGATGGCGTCCAGGATGTGCTCGGCGATATCTTCCAGCGCCTCGTCCCAGGAGACCTGCTCCCAATTCCCTGCGCCGCGTTCCCCTACGCGGCGCAGAGGGTGGAGAACGCGCTCCGCTCCGTAGAGGGTGCGGCTCCACGCCGCCCCTTTCTGGCACCCCATGGGGTTCTTGTCCGGAACCCCCTTGATGTCCGCAGACGCGCTTCCGGCCACCTCCTCGAAGGCGACTTTCCCATCCTTCAGGTAGATGTGGTACATGCAGCTTCCCGGGTAGCAGTCGACGCAATGCGTGGCCCAGGCCACCTTGTCCCAGGTCCACTTGTCCCGGTAGCTGCTGGTCTCTCTCGCCGCGCCAGCGATCGTCCGCTGCCTGGTCCGTCGAGTTGTCTTCGTTGCCATGCTATCTCTTCCCGACGGGCGTGAGCTTGAGCGTCGCCGGGTCGCGCGTAAAGGGGCCAAACAGATCGTTCCAGTGGTAGACGGTGAGGATGTCCATCAGCTTCGATTTCTTTCCGGCCCTGGTCTTGGCCATCTCGGTTTTCAGCGTGTCGAGCGCCGTCCCCACGTTGGGGCCAAACAAGCCTTCGAGGTAGTCCAAGGGGATACGAGGATGCTCCTCGTCGGGCGATCCGTCCTCGTTCAGCCGGGCAGGCGCGAGGGGCGGCACGTAGAAAACGTTGGGGCCGGTGCCGTACTCGGGATGGAGGGGCAGTGCCACCTGCCATTCATGCACCAGCTTGTGGATCGGCCCCTCCGTGTCGTCCAGATACCCGACGAAGACGAGCCGGCCGGGGCACTGGCGGGCGCAGGCCGGCGCCACACCCTGCTCGAGTCGCGGGAAGCACATGATGCACTGCTGGCTGATCTGCCGCTGGTAGTTGAAGAAGATCTTCTTGTACGGGCAGGCTTCCGCGCAGGCCTGGTTGCCCTGGCAGCGTTCCTCGTCTCGCAGAACCAGGCCGTCTTCTTCCCGCTTGAACATGGCGCCGCTCGGACAGGCCTCGACGCAGGCGGGATGGGTGCAGTGGTTGCACAGACGGGGCAAGTAGAAGAAATAGCTGTTGGGCCATTCGCCGGCGCCCTGGTCCTCGTCCCAGTTCGGTCCCCAGCTTGATTCTTCACCGACCGGCTCCAGGTGCGCCGACGTGCCCTTGCCGCCGTAGTACACCTCTTCGTAGTTGAAGTCCCAGCCCCCGCCGAAGTCCGCTCGAGTCGGAAGGACGCCCTGCTGGAGCGCGCCGTCCCGGTAGCCACCGCCCATCTGCTCCCAGTCCTTGGGGTAGCCGCGCCCGGGCATCGTGTTGACGCTGCACCACCACATGTAGTCTGTGCCGTCCTGTCGGTCGTCGTCCCTTGTCCAGAGCATCTTGCAGGCGACCGCGCACGTCTGGCAGCCGATGCACTTGTTGAGATCGAATACCATCGCGATCTGGCGACTTGACTTCTCTTGGGGGAGGGCGCGCGACATTACTTCGCTCCGCGCCGTATCCGGCGCAGGCCATTCGTACCATCCATTCGGCTCAAGTTCCTAGAGCCATTCGGCAGATTCTCAGGTGCCGAATGTCGCTCGCGTCGGGCTCCAAGCGATCTCAGCGAACACGGTTGCTCCGGAGCCTCGAATAGGGCCGAATGTCACTTGCTGCGGGAGCCCCACCCAGTCCAGACTGAACACGCCCGCAGGTTCGTACACGGGAAGTGGCGATGATCGGCAACGTGACACGACCCAGCACGCAACGGTCGCCGTGGCAGCGTAGCGGTCCGCTCGCCGATGCGTTCGGGCGCGAGCTGAAGAACCTGCGCATCTCCGTCACCGACCGGTGTAACTTCCGCTGCACCTACTGCATGCCTGGAGAAGGCCTCGTCTGGCTCCGGCGCGATGAGATCCTCTCGTACGAAGAGATCGAGCGCCTCGTGCGTATCTTCGTGCGCATCGGCATCGAGGAGGTGCGGCTCACCGGCGGCGAACCGCTTGTGCGCAGAGATATTCCATTGCTGATCGAGAAGCTGTCGCGCATCGATGGCCTGAGCAGCCTCTCGCTCACGACGAACGGCTTCGCGCTCAAGGACATGGCCCAGTCGCTCGTCGACGCCGGCCTCACGCGCATCAACGTCAGCCTCGACACGCCCGTGCGCGAGAAGTTTGCGCACATCACGCGCCGCGATGCGCTGCCGCAGGTGCTCGCGGGGCTGGAGGAATGTGAGAAGCACCCTCAGCTCCACCCGATCAAGGTGAACGCCGTCGCCATGCGAGGCTTCAGTGAAGAGGATGTCCTCGCCTTCGCCGAGCTGGCGCGGCGCAAGCCCTACGTCGTGCGCTGGATCGAGTTCATGCCGCTCGACGCCGAGGGCGCCTGGGACCGCAGCGACGTGCTGACCGGCGCTGAGATCCGATCGATCATCGAAACGCGGTACCCGCTGGTGCCGCTGAGCGACGAGCGCATCGCGACGGCCCAGCGCTTCGCGTTCGCGGACGGCGCGGGCGAGGTCGGCTTCATCAACCCCGTGAGCGAGCCGTTCTGCGCGACGTGCGATCGCGTCCGGCTCACCGCCGACGGCCAGTTCCGCACCTGCCTCTTCTCGACGTGGGAGACCGACCTGCGCGCTCCG
>JBGQHA010000403.1:0-2654 GCA_041497735.1 Dehalococcoidia bacterium
GATCTCGGCGCCGGCGACGCCGGGCAGCACGCCCTTGCCGCCACCCGAGAAGCCCGCGAACAGGTGCGGCTCCACGAAGCCGGTGACGATACGCACGTCGGCGTCCATGTACTGGCGGTTCAGCCACACCTCGACGCCGCGCGCGGTCGTTGTGAGGTACTTGAGCGTGCTCTTGTCGCGCCCGACGTGGTTGACCACCTCGTATTTCGATGCGATCTCAGGCCCGAGGATGCGCTCGATCTCTTCGGGAGTGCTCTCGCGGTGCATCCCCGTCGCGATGATGATCACGACGTCCTCGCGCGGCACGCCCGCGCTGTGGACGGTCTCGAGAATGGGCGGCAGCAGCACGCGGTTCGGTACCGGCCGCGTCAGATCGCTGACGACGATCGCGACCTTGCTTCCGGCGCGCACGAGCTGTCGCAGCGGCGGCGCGCCTATCGGGCGCTCGATGGCGTCCGCGACGGCGCGCTGGGGGTCAGCTACGCCGTCGATGCGCGGCGGCTCGATGACGACGGTGCCGTCCGGCACCTCCACATCGAGCCCGTGCTCCCCGTACGCCAGGTGGACCTTCATATCGCCTTGAAATGCTACGGTGCCGCCTATAACGGCGTCAAACGGTCGTTTGACGGTCTACAGGACTGGCGGTAGCCTGCTCTAGGGCGGGCAGGAGGTTGGATGTGAGGAGACGCTCGTTCCTGGTGCTGGCGGCCTTTCCGGCAATGGCGGTCGCGACTGCGCTCGCCGTCTACCTGGCCGCTCCCACGCCGTCTGCGGCCGCGGCCCGCCCAGCCGGCGGCTCGACGAGCGAAGCGACCTTCACGGTCACATCCGGCTCTCCGACGTTCACCGCAACGCCCTGCCCGACCGACAAGTTCCCGATCTTCGATGGCACTGGCTGCGGGACGGCGACCGCCACGCCCACATCGCAGCATCCCTATCCGTGCGGCACGACGCCCGGCGCACCAGCGCCGACCAACACACCTGGCGGTCCTACGTCGACAAGCACGCCTACAGGCACGCCCTGTCCGGTGCCCGTGCCCGGGCCCGAGATTGTCCTTACGGTCAAGGGCAACCGTGGTTGGGTGAACGTCGTGCAGGGGACGAGCCCACCAGTCGCATGGGTGCTATCCAATCGCGGGCCGGGCACGTTTAGCGCAACAATCGATGACCAACTGTTCGACGGCTTGGACGGCGAATGTCAACTCGATCCTGGCGAAAACTGCACGATGTCCACCAACGTGACGTTCGATACCGTGACGCAGATCGTTGACTCGGTCACCGTAAAGGCCTGGGCTGGCCCTGCCACGGTGAGCTATGCCAGCGCATCAGTGCGGATCACGGTCGCCCCTCTGGGAGACTTCAACTGCGATGGTTCGACGGACGCTCTCGATGCCTTTTGGATCCTTCAGCTCAGCGCCGGCATTATCCTGCAGATCTCGAACACCTGCTACAGCGACGTCAATGGGGACGGCGACGTCAACGTTATTGACGCGATGCTCATCCTCCAGTTCGACGCCGGACTATTGCCTCACTTCGTGTAGCCCGCTACCACTCCCTCGTCAGCTCCGCGAACGCCTCCCGCAGCCGCGCCGCTTGCGCGCTCGATAGCAGATCGCCCAGCGTCACGAGGCGGTCTTCTAGGTACGATGCCGCGCCGGCTGCGTCCGTAACGTCGTCGCTCGACGCCGCCTCCTCGACAAGCGCCCGCGCGATCTCGTCCAGCCGCTCATCGATGAGCCCGCCGAGCGCGGCGGCGTCCGGCTCCGCGCTCTGCGGCGAGCCGAAGCGTTCGCTGAAGGCATCGCTGCCGATCAGGCGGGCGAGCTGGAGGAGCCGTTCGCGCTGGGGGATCACAGGCCGATGATACAGGACGAGGCCGCTTCGCCTCAGGCGGAACGGCCTCGATTCGTGTTTGAGATGCGGGCTACTTCTGCTGCGCCTCCCCGGCGGTGGCGGCCGTGCCCTTGATCTTGTTGTAACAGTTGCTGCAGTAGACCGGCCTGTCGCCGCGCGGCTGGAACGGCACCTCGGTCATCATGCCGCACTCTGCGCAGGTGGCCGGGTGCATCTGTCGCGGTGTTCGCCCGCCGAACGAGGCGAACACCCCGTAGCGAACGTAGCCCTCCTCGGGCTCCGTCAGCCGGCTCGACTTCCTGGCTGAGCGGCAGGACGGGCAGCGCACGGGCTCGTTCTGGAGGCCCTTGCTGGCGTAGAACTCCTGCTCGCCGGCCGTGAAGATGAAGGCCTTGCTACAGTCGCGACAGGTCAGTTGTTTATCGGCAAAGCTCACATTCAGGTCCTTTCCTGGTCCGAAGATACAAGAAACGGCCTCGTGGGCCGCTTCGGTTTTCGGACGGGCACAGGGTGAGTATACAAAAACAGGTGCCCCTTACGCAAACGTCAGATACGAAGGCCCCCGCCAATGGCGGAGGCCTTCTCGGTCGCCTTCGGTTGGTAGCAGCGCCAGGATTCGAACCTGGGACCCGTCGATTATGAGCCGACTGCTCTGCCACTGAGCTACGCTGCCGTACGTTCGAGTATATCAACGGCCCCGAAGGAGCGACAAGAACAACCCGGCTCGGTGTACAATCGCGGGAGACAAGGAGGAAACCGATGCCGGACGTCGCGATCCCAGACCGCCAGCTCATCCGCGC
>JBGQHA010000404.1:0-2631 GCA_041497735.1 Dehalococcoidia bacterium
GCGTCGAGCCCAAGGCCGAGGTTTTTCGCGCGCAGCAGGAGGAACGCATCGCTCGAGTTGCCGAAGGCGAAGAGCAGACCGACGGCCAAGACAAGCCAGAAGCCCGCCGGCGCGCCACTGAAGTCGATGGCACGGCGCTTCAAGCCGTCGTCTTTCTTTGGCCTGTGCCTGTGCTCTCGCGCCAGCGCGACGAGCAGCACGCTTGCGACGGCCGGGATCACTGCGAGCAGGAAGATCGGCCGGAGGTGGTTCTCGCCGATCAGCACGATCATGAGCAGCGCGATGAGGGGGCCCAGCACCGCGCCGCTGGTATCCATCGCGCGGTGAAAGCCGAAGACGCGGCCGCGCTGTGCCGGAAGCGATGAGTCGGCGAGCAACGCATCGCGCGGTGACGTGCGCACGCCTTTGCCGAGGCGATCGGTGAAGCGCGCGGCGAGCGCCTGCGGCCAGACGAACGAGAGCGCCAGCAGCAGCTTGCCCATCGCGGCCAGTCCGTAGCCGGCTGTGACCAGCGGCTTGCGCTCAGGCATGCGATCGGAGAGCCAGCCGGCGGCGATCTTCGACGTGCCGGCCGTGCCTTCCGCGATGCCCTCGATCACGCCGACGAGTGACACCGGCGCGCCGAGCGTTGTGGTCAAGAAGATGGGCAGGACAGGATAGAGCATCTCGGATGAGATGTCCGCGGCGAAGCTGACGAGGCCAAGGACGAAGACGTTACGCGAGATGCCAGGGACGGGCGACGGCTCAGTCGCGAGGAATTCGGCGGTCGGGTCGGCGGTCTCGGCGGCGGTCACGTGAGCTAGGCCTGCGCGCGCCTCTGCATTATCGTTTCCCAGGCGGCGTCGCCGAAGGCCTGCTCGCTCTCGCCATTGATCGCGCGGCGGGCGTCTTCCATGTGCCAGCGGTCGTGCAGCGCCCAGCCGTTGAGAAACATCACCAGCGGTAGATCGCGTGGCGAACGCTTCGAGTCGCCGCCGAAGTGGATCACGGTATCGAGCTGCACGTCGGTGAAATCCGCGAGCGCGCCGTTGAGATCGATGCGAAACTTCTCCATCTCCGCGATCAGCTCTTCGACAGCCATATCTCCCTCCTCTTACGCCGTGCGCGCCACGCCATAGATCACGGGTTGCACCTTGCCGGGAACGTGCTCGATCCAGTTGAAGCGGAAGCCGGCCGCCTCAATCGCCTTCTCGGTACGCTGGTTGATGCGACAGCCAGCACCCATCCAGTGCCAGACCGGCGCGATGACGTTCTGCATGCCGGCCCAGAAGCCGCTCGTGTCGTTGCCGACGTGGTCCATGAAGTGCAGCTGGCCGTTCGGCTTGAGTACGCGTTTCAGCTCTGCGAGCGTGGCGCTGAGATCGTTGACGGTGCAGAGTACCCACGTGCAGACCACATGGTCGAACATTGCGTTCTCGAAGGGAAGCTGCTCCGCTGCTGCCTGACGCACCTCGATGTTGGAACGGTGCAGTTCCTGCAGACGATCACGCGCGCGCTTGAGCATATGGGGGTCAGGCTCGGTGGCGATGACCTCGACATCGGTTGGGTAGTGGGAGAAGCTCGTTCCGCTGCCGACCCCGACCTCGAGCACCCTGCCCTGCAGGTCGCCGAAAACGCGGCGGCGCGCATCGCCCCATTGCCGTTCTTCCCCCTTCGCGATGAAGCGCGAGTAGAAGAAGGCAAAATATCTGTGGCCCCGGTCCAGACGTGCGGTGTTCATGTGAGCATTGGGTAGTGTACACCCGCTAGGCGATGCCGAGAAGCGAGTAGCCGCCATCGACCAGGAGCACGTGGCCGACGATCATCGAGGCCTGGTCGCTACAAAGGAAGGCGACGGCGTTCGCGACGTCGTCGGGACGCACCATCTTGCGCGCGGGCGACAGCTCCCGGTAGCGCTCGACGGCCTCCGGCGGCAGCATGCGCACACCGTCGGTGTCGTCGACCAGCCCGGCGGCGACGCCGTTCACGCGCACGCCGCGCGGCGCTAGCTCGACGGCGAGGTAGGTGGTGAGCGAGGCCAGCGCGCCCTTCGAGACGCCGACAGGCGCGTACTTCGGTAAGTAGCGCTGCGAGCCGGGACTGAGCAAGTTCACGATCGCGCTGCCTTCCTGCATGAACTTGGCGGCTTCCTGCGAGCAGAACCACGGGCCGAGGACGTTCACCTCGAGCGTGTGCAGGAGGTGCTTCGGCAGCGAATCGAGCGCGCCGCGGGGCCGCTCGAGCCCGCGCGCGGCGCTGTTCACGAGGATATCGAGCCGGCCGTAGCGCTCTGCGACGCGGGTGAACATCGCGACGATCGCCTCGCGGTGGCCGATGTCGGCCTGTACGGTCAGCGCGCGCACGCCGAGCGCTTCAGCCTCGCGGGCGACGGCCTCGGCGTCCGGAGCGCTGCGGGAGAAGTTGATCGCGACATCCGCGCCGAGCGAGGCGAGCTTGAGCACGCACGCGCGCCCGATGCCGCGGCTGCCGCCCGTAACGAGCGCGACCTTGCCGGCGAAGGGCTTATCGGCCATCGGGCGCAGTATGGGGCGGCATCGGCGACGGCGCAAGGCTGGCGGGGCTGCGACAAAGGGCGTACACTTGCTCGCGCAACGAGGGAGGATGCCATGACGATGAACACCGTGAGTACAA
>JBGQHA010000405.1:0-2625 GCA_041497735.1 Dehalococcoidia bacterium
GTGTTCCAGCGCGAACCAGCGGCCGGTGCGCCCGAAGCCGGTGATCACCTCGTCCGCGATCAGCAGCACGTCGTGGCGGTCGCAGATCTCGCGCAGTCGCGGCCAGTAGCCCGGTGTCGGCACGATCACGCCGCCCGCGCCATGCACCGGCTCCGCGATCACCGCCGCGACGGTCTCCGGCCCTTCCGCAACGATCGCCTTCTCGATGTCGTCCGCGCACGCGACGTTGCAGTCGGCGGCGCCGCCGCAGTGGCCGCAGCGATACGGGTAGCAGGTCTCTGCGCGCACGAACGCCGGCGGCAGCGGCCCGAAGCCCTTGTGGAACGGCGGCAGGCCCGTCGCAGCCGTCGCCCCGAGCGTGCCGCCGTGATAGGCCTCCTTGCGCGCGACGATCTTCACCTTCTCCGGCTTGTCCTGCAGGTACCAGAAGTAGCGCGCGATCTTGATCGCCGCCTCCACCGCCTCCGATCCGCTGTTCGAAAACAACACGGCCTGCATGTTCGGATAGACGAGCGTCATGAGCTTTTCCGCAAGGCGGATCGAGGGCTCGTTCGCGTAGCCAACGTACGAGTTGGAGAACGCCAGCTCGCGCATCTGCTCCGCGGCGGCGTCCGCCAGCTCCGCGCGCCCATGCCCCACAGCCACATTCCACAAGCAAGACAGGCCATCGATGTACTCGCGGCCGTTGATGTCGTACAGCAGCGCGCCTTCCCCGCGCGTAAAGATCACGGGCTCCGCGTGATCGCTCACGTGGTACTGCGGATGGAGCTGATGCTCCAGATCGCTCTCGATGAGGCGTTGCGTTTCGTTGAGAGTCGTCATGTGTTACAGCCTGTAGCCCACGACAGGGATGAGTCGTTTGGCAACGGGATCAACCCCGAGGCCGAACTCTTCCAACGTGACTGCGCCCAGCAGTGGCTGGGTTTCCTCCTCAGCGAAGACCACAACCGTCATCTGCTCCCGGCCATCAATTCGGATCCATGTCTGGCCGATATCCGTCTCCATGCTTCGTCCATCAGCAACCACAAACCGCTGTCGCGCGTGTGGAGTCACACCAAGATCACGCAGCGTCGAGGCCGGAAGCGTCGTGTACGTAGAGCCAGTATCTACAACAGCATCGACTTGCTGATAGCGCCGTCGTTCCGGGTCGCCGATTTCGACTCTTACTTCAAACACGCCGATCTACCCTCTCTCCACCAATTCTACCAGCAGCTCGCGCGCGACACGCGCTTCATCCCAAGGGATTGCCTTGGTGGCCATCTCGATCGACGGCTCGGTGCCCTTGCCCGCCAGCAGCACCGTATCGCTCGGTTTCGCGCGCGCGAACGCGGCGCGAATCGCCTCGCGCCGGTCGGGTACTCGCACGAAGTCAGCGCCTTCGGCTCGGCCGGCGTCGCGCAGCCCCGAGGCGATCTGCTCGATGATCGCGTCGGGGTCTTCGCGCCGCGGATCCTCGTTCGTCAGCACTGCGAAGTCCGCCAGCTCACCCGCAGCGCGCCCGATGCCATCGCGACGAGCGGGATCGCGCTCGCCCGCGGCGCCGAAGACAACGATGAGCCGCCCTGCGGTAACGGGACGCAGCACCTCCAGCACGCGCCGCATCGCGTCCGGCGTGGACGCGATGTCGATCACGACGCGGAACGGCTGTCCTGCATCGATAAGCTCCAGATGGCCCGGCACACCGGGAAACGATTCGAGCGCGCGCGCGATCTCGTCGAGCTCGACGCCCTGCGACAGTGCGACCGCCGTCGCCGCCAGACAGTTCGACACGTTGTAGCGGCCGGCGAGACCCACCGTCACATCCGCGCTGCCCGCCGGCGTCACCAATCGAAATCGCGTCGCCAGGCCGCGCGCCTCGATCGCTTCCGCGCGCACATCCGCGGCCGCATCGATGCCGTAGTTCGTCAGCGGCGCGCGCGCAAGCGCAGCGAAGTATCCTGCGGCGGCATCGTCCGCGTTCACTACGGCAGCCTTCGCGACATCGTCCTTGGCCGGCGATTCGTCAAGCATGCGGAAGAGGCGCCCTTTCGCCTCGCGGTACTCGTCCATCGTGCCGTGGAAGTCGAGGTGATCGCGGCTGAGCGTCGTGAACACCGCGACGTCGAACGCGCACTCATCGACGCGATGCAGCGCCAGCCCGTGCGACGACGCCTCGATGACCGCGTAGCGCATGCCGGCCTGCACCATCGCGGCGAGCTGTCGCTGCACGAATGGCGCCTCGAGCGTCGTCATGTGCGAGTCGTTGCGCGCGGCCTCATGGCTCGATCGAAAGGCGGCGCTGCTCAGGTAGCCCGCCGGCCGTCCCGATGACTCCAGCAGGTGCGCGATGAGATGCACCGTCGTCGTCTTTCCGTCCGTGCCGGTCACTCCGATGACGCCCAGCTTCGTCGCAGGCCGGCCATAGAAGCCCGCGGCCGCCTTCGCCAGGGCCGATCGCGTGTCCGGCACGACAACGATCGTCGCGCCGCCGCTCAGCAGAGGCTCCCACTGCGCGCCGTGGTCCTCCTGCACCAGCAGCGCCGCCGCGCCACGGTCGAGCGCATCGCGCAGATAACGATGGCCGTCCGTATCGAGACCGGGGACCGCGACGAAGAGCGCGCCCGGCGTGACCGCGCGGCTATCGAA
>JBGQHA010000406.1:0-2610 GCA_041497735.1 Dehalococcoidia bacterium
AGATCGATCTGCTGCTGCTCCCGCGCGAGCAGGTCGTCGACCGTGATCTCGCGCAGCTTGCTGCTGCCGCCGGCATGGACCATGTCAAGCACGCCGGGCACGGTGCGCACGGCGGCGCTCGTCTGCTGGCAGATGCCGACCATATCGCGGATCACCGCGCCGCTCGCGGACGGCATCGCCAGCGCGATGATGTCGATGTGGCGGCTCACGACCAGCTCCGGGATATCGTAGCGGTCGCCGAGGACGGGAAGGCCGTGGATGCGAATGCCTTGCTTGCGTGGATCGTCGTCGATGAAGCCTGTGGGTTTGTATTCCCAGCTCGGGTTCTGGAGGAACTCGCGCGCCAGCATCTGTCCCGTCGTGCCCGCGCCGACGATGAGCACGTGCTCGACCGGGCCGCCCCAGCCGAAGAGCGGCACCTGCATACGGAGGCGAGGCCAGAGCTTCGACACGCCCATCGATAGCAGGATGAGGGGCGGCGCCGTCGCGGTCACGGTGAGCGGGATGTGCCTCGGGTTGAGGAACACGTCGGCGCCGGTCAGCAGCACGGACACGACCGCGACGGCTGAGGCGAGCGATACGGCGTCGGCCATGCTCGCGTACTGCCATGCGGTGCGGTAGATGCCAAAGAAGTAGTTCCCGGCGATGTAGGCGAGGACGATGATGATGATCACCTTGCCGAAGAAGACCATCGAGACGCGGGGGATGTCCCCGTCGAACTTCAGCGCGAGCGCCGCGGCGTAGGACGCGACGACGAGGAGGGCATCGAGCGCGAGGACGGGCAGGACGCGCAGCTTGGCGGTGAGAAAACGGAGGCCTTGCCTGCGGGGATGTTCAGACACCGGTCTGCCTTCGTGTCGCGGACTCCGTTCCTCGCTCACTGCGCTCCCCTCCTGCTGAGCACCGTAGGTACCGTGCGGGCCAGGATGGCCAGGTCGCGTACGAACGAATGGCCGTCTACGTACTGAAGATCGTATGCCATCGTCTGTTCATAGGTCAAACTGGCCCTGCCGCTTATCTGCGCCAGCCCCGTAATCCCGGGCCGCACGTTGTGCCGGCGGTGGTACTCGGGCAGGTACTGCTCGACCAGCGCGGGCACCTCGGGCCGCGGGCCGACGATCGACATGTCGCCGCGCAGCACGTTCCACAGGTTCGGCAGCTCATCGAGGCTGGTGCTGCGCAGGAAGCGGCCGATACGCGTGTACTGGCGGCCGCCCTCGAGCGGATCGAACACGTAGCTGCTGAAGTCGGGAACCTGCGGCACGACGATGTCCTGACGGCCTTGCGCGTCCGGTCGCATCGTCCGGAACTTGTACATGGCGAAGAGCTTGCCATCCTTGCCGACGCGTTGCTGCTTGAACAGCACCGGGCCCGGCGACTCGAGCCGGACGATCAGCGCGAGCGCGAGAAAGAGAGGTGCGAGGAAGATGGCCCCGAGCGTCGCGACAATTACATCAAAGGCGCGCTTGAGCACTCCTACCGTCTCGACGCCTGCACGATGTCATGGATCGCCATCACCACGCGCTCGACGTCGGCGTCGGTCATGCGCGGATAGAGTGGCAGTGAGATGAGTCCGGCGTACACACGCTCGGCGACGGGGAAGTCGCCCAGCGCGAAGCCGAACGCCTCGCGATAGTACGGGTGCAGGTGGATCGGGATGAAGTGCAGCGACGTGCCGATGCCGCGCCGCCGCAGCTCCTCGATGAAGTCATTGCGCGAGATGCGGAGCATGTCCAGCTCGAGCCGGATCGGGTACAGGTGCCAGGCGTGGACGATGTCAGCGCGCACCTTCGGCCGGATCACCTCAGGCACGTCCGCGAGCAAGCGGTCGTACATGCTGGCGAGGTGGGTGCGCGCGGCCTGAAAGCGCTCCATCTTCTTGAGCTGCTGGACGCCGATCGCGGCCTGAATATCGGTCATCGAGTAGTTGAACCCGGGCGCGAGCACCTGGTACTCCGCCGAGCCGCCCTCGGCGTAGCGGTTCCAGGCGTTCTTGCTGAGGCCGTGCAGGCTGAGGATGCGCACCTGATCGGCGAGCTCGCCGTCGTTGGTCGTGAGCATGCCGCCCTGGCCGGTTGTGATCGGCTTGATCGGATAGAAGCTGAAGACCGCGGCGTCGCTGAGCGCACCGATAGGGCGGCCTTTGTACTGCGCGCCGAGCGCGTGCGCGGCGTCCTCGATCACGCGCAGGCCGCGCGAGCGAGCGAGCGAGAGCACCGCGTCCATCTCGACGGGCTGGCCGCCGTAGTGCATCGGCATAATCGCCTTCGTGCGCGACGTGATCTTGCGTTCGATCTGCTCCAGATCGATGTTGTGGTCTTCGTCCCGGATGTCGGCCAGCACCGGCGTGGCGCCCGCGTGAATGATCACGTTCACCGTCGCGCAGAAGGTGAAAGGCGTCGTGATCACTTCGTCGTCAGAACCGATGCCTGCCGCGAGCAGCGCGAGGTGCAGCCCGGCGGTGCATGACGAGAGGGCGACGGCGTGCTGCGCGCCGGTGATCTCGCGAAACCCCTCCTCGAAGCGCTGCACGCGCGGGCCGCCCGTCAGCCAGCCCGAGCGCAGCGTGGCGACGACCTCCTCGATCTCTTCCTCGCCGATCTCCGGCAA
>JBGQHA010000407.1:0-2609 GCA_041497735.1 Dehalococcoidia bacterium
CGGTAACAGCAAGTTCCGTTCCGGCCCGATCGTCGTATCGACGGACATGATCAGCTCCTCGCGGATCGCGTCGACAGGCGGGTTCGTCACCTGCGCGAAGAGCTGCTGGAAGTAGTTGTAGAGTAGCTGCGGCCGGTCCGATAGCACCGCGAGCGGCGTATCCGTCCCCATCGATCCGACGGGCTCATTGCTGTCGTTCGCCATCGGGCCCATCAGGATCTTGAGGTCCTCGTTCGTGTAACCGAACGCCTGCTGGCGCAGCCGCACCGTTGTGTGGTCCGGCTCGTGCTCGAGCGGCGCGCCGGGCAGGTCCTCGAGGGCGACGAGGTTGTCGCGCAGCCAGACGTCGTACGGCTGCTCCGAGGCGATGGCGTGCTTCAGCTCGCCGTCGTCGATAATCCGCCCTTGCTCGATGTCGACCAGGAACATGCGGCCCGGCTGCAGACGTCCCTTCAGCAGCACTCGCTCCGGCGGGATGTCCAGGACGCCCACCTCGGAGGCCATCACGACCAGATCGTCCTTCGTCACGTAGTAGCGGGAAGGCCGCAGCCCGTTGCGGTCCAGCACCGCGCCGATGCGCAGCCCGTCCGTAAACGCGATGGATGCCGGGCCGTCCCACGGCTCCATCAGGCACGCATGGTACTCGTAGAAGGCGCGCTTCTCCGCGCTCATCGTTTCGTCGCCCGTCCAGGGTTCCGGAATCATCATCATCATCGCGTGCGCCAGCGGCCTGCCCGCCAGCGTCAACAGCTCGAGCGCGTTGTCGAACATCGCCGAGTCGCTGCCGTCCTCGTCAATGACCGGCCGGATCTTCTCGATGTCGTCGCCGAAGAGTTCGGAGGCGAACAGGCTTTCGCGCGCGTGCATCCAGTTGACATTGCCGCGCAGCGTGTTGATCTCGCCGTTGTGACTCAGGTAGCGATACGGATGCGCCCGCGCCCAGTTCGGGAACGTGTTCGTGCTGAAGCGCGAGTGCACCATCGCCAGCGCGGACTCGACAGCCGGGTCGACGATGTCCGGATAGAACGTCGTCACCTGGTCGGACTTCAGCATGCCGTTATAGACGATCGTCTTGTAGGACAGACTCGGGATGTAGAACGTCTCCCGCTCCGGGATCGATGACCTCTTCACCTCGTGCTCGACGCGCTGGCGGATCACGTAGAGCTTACGCTCGAACGCCATCGCGTCGGCCAGGCCGTCGCTCCGGGCGATAAACACCTGGCGCACCACCGGCTCGCCGGCCTTCGCCGTCGGCCCGATGGGCGAGTCGTCCGTCGGCACCGTGCGCCAGCCGAGCACGCGCTGGCCTTCCTCGGCCACGATGCGCTCGAAGATGGCTTCGCACTGCTGCCGCCCCTCATCGGAGCGAGGCAGAAACACCATGCCCACGCCGTACGCTTCGTACGCGGGGAGCTTGATGCCGAGCTTGTCGCACTCAGCTTCCAGGAAACGGTGCGGCGTCTGGATCAGGATGCCGGCGCCGTCGCCGGTGTTCTCCTCGCAGCCGCAGGCGCCCCGATGCTGCAGGTTCAGGAGCACTTCCATCGCCTGCTCTACGATCTTGTGCGACTTCCGCCCCTTGAGGTCCACGACGAAGCCCACACCGCAGGAGTCGTGCTCGTGCCGTGGATCGTAGAGGCCTTGCTGCTTCGGTGCTCTATCCATTCGTGCTCTCACGTTACGAGATTGTACGATAATTCACAACCACCGGCCCGTTCGGCCGGCGCTCGTTAGATATAAGCGCGAGGGCCTGAGCCCTCGCTATGACCCTTATGCTAGGAAAGGTGCGCGTATCTTACGACAACTACGCTTCCCTTGGCAACCTGCCGGACGCGGCCGAGGGCGCTGCTACCAAATGCCCAACTGCATCTTGATCTCATCACTCGCCATCGTGCGCGGGTCCCACGGCGGCGTGAACACGATCTCCGACACGACATCCGCCACGCCGGGCAGATCACCCAGGACGTCCTGGATCTGCTGATCGATCACCGGGCCGAGCGGACAGGCCGGCGTGGTCAGCGTATAGATGACCTTCACCTTCCCGTCCTCAACGTCGACGTCGTAGACCAGCCCGAGGTCGACGATGCTGAGGCGCAGCTCCGGATCGATGACGTCCTTCAGCGCCTCGCGCACCAGCTCTTCGTTGACTACGTTCACGATTTCGTCTCCTTATGGTTGGGGATGACGCCCAGGCGGCGCAACAGCGCGTGGCCGTTCACGTCCCAGCCGATGCCGAACACCCTGGGTGGGAAGAGACGGTCGTCGTCCGGGTTCCACACGTTGCGCACCATCTTCCCGACATTCCACTCCCAGCTCATCGGCATCCCAAGAAATGTCTGTTGCTTCGGCTGTTGCTTCGTTCCTGCCATCGAAAGCCTCCTTACTCTACGTGCCGGGCCACCTGCCCGCCCGCCTTCCGCTGTTTCAACCCGTCGCCCAGCGTATGCCAGGCGAGCGTTGCGCACTTGACCCGCACGGGAAACTTCGCGACGCCGTGTAGCGCCTCGAGGTCGCCCAGCTCCTCCGCCGGTTCCACGTTCGGGTCCTTCACCATCTCCGTAAAGAGATCGATCAAGCGCTCCGCTTCGTCAACCGGCTTGCCCACGACC
>JBGQHA010000408.1:0-2604 GCA_041497735.1 Dehalococcoidia bacterium
AGCGACGAGCTCCGGGATGGTGAGGACCGGCTCGGCGCTGACGCCGGCGGCCTGGAGCGCAGCAGCGGCATCGCGGTGGGTGCGATCCGCTGCCCACGCCGAGATGATCGCATCGAGATCGTCCTGATGGTGATAGCGCGACACGACATCGGCGAACCGATCGTCGTCAGTGAGCGCAGGCTGGCCGATGACGGCGCAGAGCGCGGCGAACTCCTCATCGGAGCCGACGGCGAGCGCGAGCCACGTGTCGTCCGCGCAGCGATACGCGCCGTGCGGCGCCATCGATCGATGGCGGTTCGCGCGTCGCTCGGGCGCGCGGCCGGTCATGCCGTACTCGAGAAAGAACTCGCCCACGAAGGGCAGCAGCGCTTCAATCTGCGCGACCTCGACGTGCTGGCCGCAGCCGGTCGCGCGGCGGTAGAGCAGCGCGGCGATCGTCGCGGCGGCCGCGGTCGCGCCGGCCATCGGATCGCCATAGGAGATGCCGCTCTTTTGCGGCGGGCCGTCGATGTAGCCCGTGAGCGAGGTGAGCCCGACGAGCTGCTCCATGTGCGTGCCGTAGCCGATGCGCCCGGCGTCGGGGCCGGAGAGGCCGTGGCTGGGCATCGACACGAGGATGATGTCCGGCTTGACGCCGCGCAGCGTGTCGTACGTCATGCCGAGGCCTTCGAGCACGTCGGCGCGGTAGTTCTCGATGACGACGTCGGACAGCGCAGCGAGACGCAGGCCCAGCTCGCGGCCCGCAGGCTTGCCGAGATCGATCACGCAGCCGTACTTGTTACGGTTGTATTCCATGAAGTAACCGGCCTTGTTGTAGGGCCGCTCGACGGCCGGCGGGAGCAGGTGGAGCGCGCGCGTCATGTCCCACGAGCCGGGGCCTTCGACTTTGATCACCTCGGCGCCCATGTCGGCGAGGAGGCGCGTGCCGTACGGCCCGGCCCAGACCTTGGAGAGGTCGAGGATGCGAATGCCCAGCAGCGGCAGGCGCTCGATCACGACAGCTCCTTTGCGAACTCGATCTCGCGCAGGTCAGGCCTGAGCCAGTGCTCGCCGATCTCGACGTAGCCGTGCTTGCGGTAGAGCTCCTGCGCGGGCTGCTGGAGATCAGTCGTGCCGAGCGTCACGCGCAGAAGGCCGTGCTCTTTGCAGAACCGCTCGGCCTCGTGTAGCAGGCGCGTGGCGATGCCCTGGCGCCGCCAGCGCCCTCGAACGCGAAAGCGGCGCAGGCGCGCGGTGCGCTCATCGACACGCAGAACGCCGCCATAGCCCGCGATCTCACCGCCGGGCGCCTCGATGACCCAGAACGCGCCGCCCGTGTTGAGGTAGACGCCGTCAATGTCGTCGAGGTCTTCGTGATGGTAGAGCCGCGGCCGTTCGGGCATCGTGAAATCGACTTCCCGCTGGAACTCCAGATCGATGTCATGGAGCACGGGGACGTCCTCGGGGCGGTAACTGCGGAGCGCGAGCTGCTCGGACACCACTAGATCACTCCCGCCTGTCGCAACGCGACGATATCCTGCGCCGAGAGACCGAGCAGCTCTTCGTAGACTGCGGCGTTGTGCTCGCCGAGGCGCGGCGCTGGTCGCAGCTCCCACTCGCCCTCACCCGGGCGAAACGGCGGGCCGGTATAGGTGAGAGGCCCCGCGCGCGGGTCATCGATAGTGCGGAAGGCTTCGCGGGCGCGCATCTGCGGCTGCTCTGGCACCTCCGGAATCGTGAGCACCGGCGCGATCGTGCTGCGCTCCTCGCCGGCGCGCTGGTAGATCTCATCGCGCGTGCGGTCGGCGGCCCAGGCGTAGATGCGCGCCATGATCTCATCGTTATTGATCAGCCGGCCGCGCTCGCTCTGGAAGCGTTCGTCGGCGATCATCCACTCCTCGCCCATTACGCGCGCGAACGACGGGAAGTTGCGCGACATGACGTGTATGCCGACGAAGCCATCGGCGCAGGGGAAGATACCGAGCGTGGGCGAGAGGATGTTGCCGCGCCGCCTCGTCAGGACCTCGCGGCCGACGTAGGTGTAGTCCGGCAGGTAGAGCTCCAGCGTGGATGCAAGCGCTTCCATCTCGGCGATGTCGATGTGCTGGCCGATCTCGATCACGCCGACGGAGAGCAGCCCGGCGAGTGTCGCGCCGAAAGCGTGGATGCCCGCCTGGTACGACCCCTGGTGGCCGGCGGGCATGAGCGGCTCGCGATCGGGGTTGCCGCAGAGCGACATCTGCCCGCCGGCGGCGAACGCCGTCAGCTCGCTCCAGCGATGGGACGCGTACGGGCCGCGCTGCCCGAACGCGGTGACCGACGTGATGATCAGGCGCGGGTTGCGCTGATGGAGCGCCTCGATGCCGAGGCCGAGCGCGTCGAGGTGGCCGGACGGGAAGCCCTCGATGAGCGCGTCGGCGTGCTCGGCCAGCTCGAGCAGCAGGCGGCGGCCTGTCGCCGTCGCGAGATCGAGCGTGATGCTCTCCTTACCGGTGTTGAGGAACAGGAACAGCGCGCCGGCGCTTCGCCCTGAGCCTGCCGAAGGGTCGGGGTTTGGGCTGCGTCCTGAGCCTGCCGAAGGGCCCTCGGGGAACGGCCCGACGCGCCGGGCGGGGTCGCCGCGGC
>JBGQHA010000409.1:0-2569 GCA_041497735.1 Dehalococcoidia bacterium
GACTGGGTGCATCTCAGGGCGAAGGAGGCTTCGCCCGCCTACAACGCCGAGGGAATCGCAGGGCTGAGCGATGCCCGGCGCAGCGGCCGCCCACCGGCGTTGTCGCAGGCCCAGATGCAGGAGCTGAAGGAGCTGGTTCTGGCCGGCCCTGACCTGGCCAACGATGGCGTGGTGCGTTGGCGCTGCATCGCGCCTCACGCTCGGTGATCGAGGCCCGCTACGAGGTGGTGGTGCACGAGCGCACCGTGGGCAAGCTCAGGGCAAAGCCTTCTTCGCCCGCGCTGCGACGGATGGGACTGACGCGGTTGCAGCCGCGGCCATACCACCCGAAGAAGGATGCCGATGCGTGAGGCGCGCTTTTAAAAAAACTTCGCCGCCCGCATAGCCGAAATCCTGCCGCCGCAGGCGGCTGGCAAGACGATCGAGATCTGGTTCCAGATGCTATGGGGGCGGACATCGCCCGGGCTGACTGTGCAGACTGGCAGGCGTCCGCAACCAAACCGGGGAGCCTGCCATCATGCCGTCTGAGAACACCGTCCACATCGCCATCGAACTCAGCGTCTCGTCGTGGCTCGTCGCAGCGCGCCTGCCCGGCATCGAGAAGCCGCGGCTGCGCTGCATCAAGGGGGGCGACACGACGGCGCTGCTGGCGCTGATCGCGGAGCTACGCTCGCGCGCTTCGACCAAGCTGAGCGGGGCCGCGGAGGTGGCATGCTGCTTCGAGGCGGGCCGGGATGGGTTCTGGCTGCACCGGCTGCTGACGGCGCACGGCATCGCTGCCTACGTGCTCGAGCCGACCAGCATCCTGGTGAACCGACGCGCGCGTCGGGCCAAGACCGATCGGCTCGACGCCGAGGGCATGCTGCGCGTGCTCGCGGCCTGGCTGGGCGGTGACCGGCAGGTGTGCAGCATGGTGCGCGTGCCCACGCCCGAGGAGGAGGACGCCAAGCGCCCGCACCGCGAGCGCGAGCACCTCGTGCAGGAGAGACTTCGCATCGAGAACAGGATCGAGGCGCTGCTGTTCACGCAGGGCATCCGGGGAAGGCCATCGCTGCGCTCGTGGGAGCGCGACGTAGCCGAGCTGCGCACCGGCGACGGACGCGCGCTGCCGCCCTTGCTGCGGGCCGAGCTCGACCGCCTGCGGCGCCGGCTCGTGCTGGCTTTGGAGCTGATCCGCGAGGTGGAGGCCGAACGGGCTGCGGCGCTGGCCGCGACGGCCGACGACGCGATGGTCCAGAAGATCATGGCCCTCCAGCGCATCCGCGGCATCGGCGCGAACTTCTCCGCCGTGCTGGTGCGCGAGGTGCTCTACCGCCCCTTCACCAACCGCCGCCAGCTCGCCAGCTACGTCGGCATCGCCCCCATGCCCTACCAGAGCGGAGGCATGGACCGCGACCGAAGCATCAGCCGTGCGGGCAACCCGCGGGCACGCACGACGCTCATCCAGCTCGCCTGGCTGTGGCTGCGCTACCAGCCCGGCAGCGCGCTCGCCGCATGGTTTCGCGAGCGCGTTGGCACGCTGCAGGGGCGCACGCGGCGGATCGCCATCGTCGCGATGGCGAGAAAGCTGCTGATCGCGCTCTGGCGCTACGTCGAGACCGGGACGATGCCGGAGGGCGTCGAGATCAGGGCGCAGGCAGAGGTCACAGCATAGGCTGATCGGATTGCCGCAGGCGGCATCACCGCCGGCGGTGATACGGGGAGCGCGACCGTCTTCGTCTTTGGTGGCTTCATGCCACCGCGTTTCAGGTGGGTCGTGTTCACCGGGGCAACGCCTCGTGCATGAGGCATTATGGTGCGGGATCCCTGTAGGACCCGACCGCATGTAAGGTGACGCAGCAGCCGCTGCGATGCAGAACCGCCCCCGACCCGAGGATCACGTCATCCGCGCCCAACCAAGCACGGAGGATTGCATGCAGAAACGCCGTTGACAGCCGAACCCTCATGTAAGGACGAAGCGCGCGTCGGCCAGCAAGGCACGCTGTCGTATTTGTGGGCGCCGCGTGGCTCCCGTCCGGCGGCGGTTCGCGACAACCGCCACGCCTCCGCCTACATCTTCGGTGCGATCTGCCCGAGCCGTGCCGTGGGTGCCGCCATCATCATGCCCTGGGTCAATAGCGAGGCAATGACCATACACCTGGCCGAGATTGGCAAGCAGGTCAGCGCCGAGGCCCATGCCGTGCTGGTCTGTGACGGTGCCGGGTGGCACCAGACCGGCGAGCGCTTGACGGTGCCCGCCAACCTCAGCCTGCTTCGGCTGCCGCCCTACGCACCCGAACTCAATCCCATCGAGAATGTCTGGGAATATCTTCGCGGCAATCAGCTCAGCATGCGGGTCTGGGATAGCTACGAGGACATCGTCGACGCATGCTGCGACGCCTGGAATGCATTCGTCCGCGATGCCGCCCGGGTCGCTTCGATAACCACCCGGGATTGGGCATCTGTTAAAACTTAAGGCGGTTGGTATAAGCGGCTTCCCGAGCAATTCCCATTTCACCGCAATGGTCGGTTTGACGTGTGTCATTTCGGGTTTTGGGAGCTGTTCCCCACGATTGATCATTACGTGCCC
>JBGQHA010000410.1:0-2568 GCA_041497735.1 Dehalococcoidia bacterium
CGCCCGGGAGCCGGAGCGGCGCTGCTTCTCGCCCAGGAAGGCGTAGAGGGCGCGCTCCTCAGATTCTCTGGGACTAGCCATTGCTGTACGTCTACCACATTCGAACGGTACAATTCGGATCGTATAGGCCGCGCAATTCATGCTGGCTTGCCCGAGAGACGGTTCGCCGGCCGGACGGCTGCGATACGAGAGGAGGCCTCCTACGGTAACCGAGAAGATCCTGCCCAACAGTTCCCCCGGAACAGTCGCGCTTGGGAAGGACCGCAAGGGACGCACGCGCGATCCTGGGGACATGGTATCTGCACAGCCTGCACCCTTCCAAGCGGAGCTGCAGCAGCACGACTACGCTGACCTGAAGCGCTTGATCGTGCAACAGGGGCTGTTGGACAAGCAGCTCGGATACTACGTGCTCAATACAGTCGTCAGGCTCACCCTACTCGCCGCGAGCCTGGCATTTCTGCTCGTCGTGGACAACTTCTGGCTGCAACTCTGCAACGCCGCATTTTTGGCCTTCGCGTTCACCCAGATTGGATACCTGGGCCACGACGCCGGGCATAGACAGATCTTCAACGGGGCTGGCAGGAACGACTTGTTTGGCTTGATGCCCAGCCTGTTGCTCGGCCTCAGCCGGAGTTGGTGGATCGATACGCACAACCAGCATCACACCAATCCTAACGACCTCGACCTCGACCCCCATACGGCCCTGCCGATACTCGCATTTTCTGAAGAGCAGGCCCGGAGCAAGCGAGGATTGCTGCGATTTCTCGTTCGATACCAAAGTCTCTACTTCTTCCCGATCCTGCTCCTGGAAGGGATTGGCGTGCGGACCGCGAGCGTGCAATATCTCCTGCGGGCCGAAGCGAGACATCGAGTGGTCGAGGCGTCGCTGATGGTGCTTCACGTCGCCCTGTATCTTGGCCTGGTCTTCTACGCGCTCAGCGTCGGTCAGGCGCTTCTGTTTATCTTGGTTCATCAGGCCCTGTTTGGCCTGTACACGGGCTCCGTGTTCGCCCCCAACCACAAGGGGATGCCGATTGTGGACAGCGATAGCCAACTCGATTTCGTGCGCCGCCAGGTCTTGACCAGTCGAGATGTCAAGGCTCACCCCCTGACGGACTTCTGGTACGGCGGACTTAACTACCAGATCGAACACCACCTCTTCCCCAGCATGCCGAGGAACAACTTGAAAAAGGCTCAGACCATCGTCAGAGCGTTCTGCGAGGAGCGTTCCATACCCTATCGAGAGAGCAGCGCGCTTCAGTCCAACAGAGAGATCCTCCAGTATCTTCATCAGGTGAGCGCCCCGCTGCGCGAAGCGAGAGCCTGATCCATCACGCAGCTTGCCGACGCGCCGTCGGCCGCCAGACGGGTGTCGCACAACGATGCTGACATCGTGGCACCCCGAGGTCTATGATGGGTTACAGCCAACATGAGGGGGAGGCAGAGTACGTGAGCACCCGCAACGGGGGCAATCGCCGCTGGAAGCAGCAAGAGCAGAGCATCGCGGACGCGTTCGGTACGTCGCTCATCCCGAACACGGGAGTCCGTCGCAGCGACATGGAGACTGGCCAATACGGCGTCGAAGTGAAGACGATGCGGGCGATCCCCGTCCGCGTCCGCAGGGCCGTGGAGCAGAGCGTCGAGGCGTGCGCGAAGACGAGTAGGGTGGCTGTCGTGGTGCTCAATCAGCCACGTGTCGGCAAGAAACCGCTGCGGCTCGTGGTCATGCGCTTCGAGGACTGGCAGATGAACAACGCGCCACGGGGTGGTGCGCCAGCCGAATGAGCCGCGTGGTGTGGTCGCGGACACGGTCGACAGGGCGTGTACAATCGTGCCCGTGGCCAGAACGGTGACTACGGCGAGGCGGCAGTTGCCTTTCAAAGTTCACCGTTCGCTCATCCATGGGCGCGGTGTCCTCGCAACCCGGCGCATCCGACCGGGCACACGTGTCATCGAGTACGCTGGCGAGCGCATCAGCGCCGCCGAGGCGGCCGAACGCTACGATGACGACGCAATGGACCATCACCACACGTTTCTCTTCGAGGTCGATAGAGACACCTTCATCGATGCGAGCCGCCAGGGCAACGCGGCGCGCTTCATCAACCACTCGTGTGATCCTAACTGTGCTTCGTACATACAGGACGGCCGGATCTTCATCGAGGCGACGAGAAACATTCAACCAGGGGCCGAGCTCACCTATGATTACTGCTACAAGCGGGATGGACGGCGGCCGCCGGCATGGACGCAGCTCTACGCCTGCCGCTGCGGAGCAGTCAACTGCCGAGGAACCATGCTCAGCTCGAATCGGAGGCGCGGCTCAGCGCATAACCGACGACGGCAACGGCGAGACCGGTTGCCAAACTAAGCAAGACGGCCTGAGCCTGCCCAGGGCCACTGCGCCACGCACACCGGCGTCCATATGGGGTTGGTCTGTCCCAAGATATCGGAAGATATCGACAAAGCCACGACGCAGAGCAACGTTGCCGACGATCGCTGGCGGCGATCGTTGCGTACCGCGAAGATCGTTCCCTTTAGGCGGCTTGCTGCAGCCGGTCTCGCTTGAGAAGC
>JBGQHA010000411.1:0-2535 GCA_041497735.1 Dehalococcoidia bacterium
ATCGCTGAATCCACGGCGCTGACCGAACAGCTTGGAGATGCGGCCTTTCGAGCTAAGGCCAGCGCGCTAGACGCCGCGCTACGTCAGACGATCATTCACTTCGGCGGCGTTCCTGTCGAAGGAAAAGTCCTTGGTGATGGGGTGATGGCCCTCTTTAGGTCCGCCCGTCAGGCGATCGAGTGTGCCAGCCACTGCCGGGCCGACGGTGGCGAACACGGGCTTCATCTCCACCTTGGCATCCACGCGGGAGACGTGATTCGCGAGGGCACGACAGTGTACGGCGGCGCGGTCAACATCGCCCAGCGCGTAACTGACAAGTCGGCGCCAGGTCAGATTCTCGTCTCCGACACGGTGCGCGGTCTCGCCCGCACGTCTGCTGATGTCGCCTTCCGAGATCGAGGCGCGCACGCGTTGAAGGGCGTGGCCGATACCGTCCGGCTGTTCGAAGTCTGCGCGCCCGAGTCGGAGATTGAGGTCGATGCGCAATCAGAGCGAGCGCCAGTGGCCGGCCCCTTCCGGGCGATTCTGTTCACGGACATCATAGGCGTGGGTGCCGCTTCCCAGCGACTCGGAGATGCCGGCGCGCGGCAGCTGGTGCGGGCGCATGATGCCGTCGTTCGGGAGTCATTGCGAGAGTTCCGTGGAACCGAGATCAAGCATCTCGGCGACGGCATCATGGCCACCTTTCCCTCTGCCACGTTGGCCATCGACAGCGCAATCGCGATGCAGGCGGCGTTTGCGGAGCGGAATCGTTCATCCCAGGAGTCGTTGAACGTGCGGATCGGCATCGGCGCCGGTGAGCCTATCGAGGAGGACGGCGATCTGTTTGGAACCGCCGTCGTGCTTACGAGCCTCTTGTCTCATCACGCTCTTGGCTCGCAGATTCTGTGCTCGGAGGCAGTGGTTCACGTGGCCTCCGGGAGACGGCAGCTATTCTCCTATCGCGGCGAAACCGCCTTGAAAGGCTTTGACGATCCCCAAGAAGTGTACGAAGTCCAGTGGCGGCAGTGATTTCACAGACGCGTCACATCTTGAGTGCGCAAAGCGTTACTCCCGAGTGGTACTGTTGCCGCCATGAGCCAGCGCGAATCGGGCTTTCCCCTGAGCCGTCCTCACGAGCACATTCCGGTGTTTCGGCGTCCGGATAGTCCTGCTTTCGAGGCGTGGCGAAGGGCCAAGCAAGACTGTCCCGGCTGGCAGCGTGCTCTGCTTTGCTCTCTGCTGCTCCTACTGGCCGCCGCCGCGGGGGGCAAACTCCTGTCTTCCGGAGCTTCGGGCGCTGACGCAACCAGCGTCACGATGCAGATGACGGGTGCCGGTAGCTGCACCGCAAATTGCACGTATGCTACCGGCTCAACCTTTAACGTCACCCTTACCGCCCCCGACGATGGCATCCCGAGCCTTGGGTACAGCGGCTATCAAGTCGTGCTGGAGTACACAGGCGTGGTGTTCCGCGATCGAGCGGGTTTCGCGGAGACAAGCGCGTGGCCGGACTGCCACGTGCCTCTGGAGAACGCGAGCCAACCTGGCGAATACATCGTCGGCTGTGCGACAGCCCTCGTGAGCCCGCCGATCGTGCACTACGCCGGCCCGCTCGCCACCGTAGAGTTCACATGCGAAACGTCAGGAACGATCACCCTTGTCGGCGGTGGCGGTGCCGCGGTCAGCTTCTACGCGCAGCCCAGCGCTGGACACCTGCTTCGCGTCTTCTTGGACAACAGCCAAACTCTTAATGTGACGTGCGCATCGGCGACCAACACGCCCACGCCCACCTTCACTCCAACCAACACGCCCACGCCCACCTTTACTCCAACCAACACGCCCACGCCAACTTACACTCCGACCAACACGCCCACGCCCACCTTCACTCCAACCAACACGCCCACGCCCACCTTCACTCCAACCAACACGCCCACGCCAACTTACACTCCGACCAACACGCCCACGCCAACTTACACTCCGACCAACACGCCGACACCCACTTACACTCCAACCAACACGTCCACGCCCACCTTCACTCCGACCAACACGCCCACGCCCACCTTCACACCAACCAACACGCCGACGCTCACCTACACACCAACCAACACGCCCACGTCCACCTTCACACCAACCAACACGCCGACGCTCACCTACACTCCAACCAACACGCCCACGCCAACGTACACACCAACCAACACGCCCCCGTCAACGCATTCGCCTACCGCGACGAAGACTCCGACCCGGACACCCACCGGGACGGCGCCGCCAACCGCTACGTATACGAAGACGGCCACACCGACGCAGTCGATGACATCGACTCACACTTCGACGGCGACAGCCACATTCACCCTTACCGCCACATTCACAGCAACGATGACGCTGACCTTTACGCCAACTCATACGCCCACGTTTACGCCGACCTTCACGAACACAGCGACGATGACAGGGACGATGACGAGTACCGCAACGCCTCAGCCTCCAGCCACAGCGACGGCGACGAGTTCTCCAACATCAACTCCGTCCGGAACATCGACACCCACGTCGGTTCCGATC
>JBGQHA010000412.1:0-2522 GCA_041497735.1 Dehalococcoidia bacterium
CCGCCCGCGCCGCAGTTGGTCTCGATCGATGTCGCCACTGGCGACATCATCGCTGAGCGCTCGTTTCCGGAAATACTCGACGGCTCTCGTCTCGAGCACGATCCGTCTGGTGACCATTACGCGCAGTACGCTCCAGGCGTCGTGATGAGGCCGGACGGGCAAGAGATGTACATCGCGTATCCAGATAGTGACCAGATAGCCTACGTCCAGCTACCTGGCATGAATGTGGCAGGCAGAACGCAAATCGATACGCCTCAGGCTTCTCTCATCGGCCGGTTCTTATCGTTGCTGGCCGGCAAGGCGGAAGCGAAGGGCGGCCCAACGACTCGCGCCTCGCTGCACACATCGGCCGATGGTAGCTCTCTCTACTACAGCCGCTACATTGAGCAGCCGCCGCAGAACAGCGACGGGACCTATCCGTCCACCGCTGTCGGCCCATGGCTGCTGAGCACGGAACCTAGCCTGCACGGAGTGAAGCAGCTCGATCCGCCGAACATAGATACGCAGCGGCTCTTCCTGTCTGACGTGTCAGACAAGTACGTCTTCGCACTGCGCAGGTCGCAGGTCCTTGTTCTGGATCCCGGCGATCTGCACGATGTATCCTCCTACGATGTCGGTACCGTCTTCGACCTGGTAGTCGGGCCGGCGCCGCCACCATGAGATCGGTCGCCTAGGAAGCGCTCGCGCTATACTCCTCGCGTGAGCCCCAAGAAGACCCCCGCACGCTCCGGCGCGGCGGCGCGAAAGCCGGCGGGAGTCGGCGCGCCCATGCCGAAGACGGCGCCCCCGGCGGCATCCGCAGCGAAGCCGCGCCTGGTGATCTTCGACGGGCACGGCATCGTGCACCGCGCGTACCACGCGTTTCCTGAGCCGCTCACCATTCGCAAGACGGGCGAGGTGGTGACGGCCGTCTATGGCGTGGCGAACACGCTGCTCACCGTGCTCGATCAGCTCAAGCCGACGCACGTCGCGTTCACGTTCGACCCGCCGGGCCGCACGTTCCGGCACGAGAAGGACGAGACGTACAAGGCGCAGCGCGTCGCCGCGCCCGAGGACCTGCGCTCGCAGTTCGGACGCGTGCGCGAAGTCGTCGAGGCGTTCAACATCCCGATCTACGTCGCGGAGGGCTACGAGGCGGATGATGCGCTCGGCACGCTCGCGAAGCAGGCCGAAGAGCACGGCCTCGAGACCTACCTCGTCACGCTCGACAGCGACATGGTGCAGCTCGTGAGCGACGCCGTGAAGCTCTTCATGATGCGCCCCTATCAGCGCGACACGATCGTCTACGACGAGCAGGCCGCGCGCGAGCGCTACGGCTTCGATCCGAAGCTGATGCCGGACTTCAAAGGCCTCAAGGGCGACACGTCGGACAACATCCCCGGCGTGCCGGGCATCGGCGACAAGACGGCGGTGAAGCTCATCGAGCAGTTCGGCACGATCGAGAACCTCTACGAGCACCTCGACGAGGTGACGCCGGAAAAGCTGCGCGAGAATCTGCGCGCGCACAAGGCGCAGGCGTTCCACAGCAAGGACATGGCGACGATCCGCACCGACGTGCCGATCACGCTCGACCTCGACGCCGCTGCCGTGAAGAACTACGACCGCGACAAAGTGCTCGAGCTGTTCCGCGAACTGGAGTTCAAGTCGCTTGCGGCGCGGCTGCCGGAGACCGCGACATCGAACGGCGCGCGACGCGCGGCCGAGCCGAAGGCCGTCACCGAGCAGCAGGACTATCGCACGATCGTCGACGAGAAGGCCCTCGACGCGCTCGCGAAGGAGCTGTCGGCGGCGAAGTCGTTCGCGTTCGACGCCGAGACCTCGGAGCCCAACCCGATCCGCTGCACGCTCGTCGGGCTGTCGTTCGCGTGGGCGCCGGGCAAGGCGGCGTACGTGCCCATCGGCCATCGATTGGCGCTCGGCGATCCGGAGCAGCTCCCGATCAAGACGGTGCTCAAGAAGCTCGGGCCGTTGCTGGAAGACGAGAAGATCGAGAAGACGGCGCACAACGCCAAGTTCGACATCGAGGCGCTGAACCGCTGCGATGTAGCGGTGCGCGGCGTCGTCTTCGACACGATGCTCGCCTGCTACTTGCTGGGCGAGGGCGGCGGCGAGGGGAACCGGCCCGGCAGCGGCTCGCTCGGGCTGAAGTGGGTCGTCTCGAAGCGGCTGAACGAGGAGATGATGCCGATCACCGACCTCATCGGTACGGGCGCCAAGCAGATCTCGATGGCCGATGTGCCGATCGAGCGGGCGGCGCCCTACGCGTGCTCGGACGCCGACATGACGCTCCGCCTGCGCCCGCTGCTGGAGGCCGACCTGCGCGAGCTGGGCATGTGGCCGCTCTTCTCGGAGATCGAGATGCCGCTCGTCGCCGTGCTCGCGCGCATGGAGGAGACCGGCGTCGCGGTGGACACGGACGCGCTGCGCGAGATGTCGCGCGGGCTGGAGAAGCAGATCGCGCGGCTGGAGCGCGAAGCGTACGACGCCGTCGGCCACGAGTTCAACCTCGGCTCGCCGCAACA
>JBGQHA010000413.1:0-2517 GCA_041497735.1 Dehalococcoidia bacterium
AGCACCTGCTGCGGCGCGATGCCCGCGCGCATGTTCCACGCGCCTGTCGGGATGAAGAAGGACGGTGTTTGCACGATAGCCTCTGCGAATTGCTAACCAATGATGGGCGGTGATGGTCATGAACGCAAGGCCGGGCCGGCCGGGGTACATGGCCAAGCAGTCGGCGGCCGGTGCGGCTTCGGGGCTTGGGTTGACAGATCAGGGTTGGACGTGTATCATCTGGCCATCCGGTGGCTATCCCAGTCTAATGGTGCATTCCGTCAGGGCGGGGAAGGCCAAGCGACGCTAGCCGTCGCGGTTTTGGCTTACGCGAGAGGAGCAACGCGCATGAGATCCTGGAAGACTATACTTCTTGCCGTCCTGTTGGCGATACCGCTAGCGCTCTCGGCGGGCGGCACGACGCAAGCGGCAACGGGTGATCCCGTTCATACAACTGTCGCGAGCACCGCTTGCGGGTTGGGGATGGGTGTTGCCTTCGATGGCCAGAACCTCTGGTTCTCTTGTGATTCCAACCCTGACCTGTTCAGAGCGGACCCGGTCACAGGTGCCGTCTCCGTCTCGTACACGTCGGGCAGCGGCTCGGGCGCGATAGCGTATGACGGCGTGCACAACGGCCTGTGGACATCCGTCGGCTTCGGCTCGAGCGTTCCCGGCATCCAGTTCGTGCAGCTCGACGCAGGCAAGAACCCGGTGTCGGTGACTCCCGCGTTCGATCCTGGCTTGGGCGGTCTCATTGACGGGATTGCGTATGACGCCGCAGACAACACGCTGTACATCAGCGAAGACGGAGCGCAAGTAATCTCCCACTACACGACGAGCGGGGCGTTCCTGGATGCTCGGAACTGGGCGCAGTTCGGCACATGCCAGAACAGCGGGCTCGCGATCGGTGGCAACGGTCTGTTCCAGGGTGCAAACGGCTGTACCCACGTGTGGGTCACCGACAAGGTCACGAATGCGCCGCTGTTCGACTTCGACACCTCCGCTGGTGGCGGTCGCGACGAGGGCTTGAGCTGTGACCCTCTGACGTTCGCTCCCACGGAAGTGATGTGGTCGCGCGATGCCTTCAACAACTCGGCCACCGCCTTTGAGATCCCGGCGGGAACGTGCGGCGTTGGCGGCGGCTCCACAGGCATCCCTGTGGTCAAGACACCACGGCTGTCCAACCTCTGGCTCTGCCAGCCCGTGGCGACCTGCGCCGACCCGGAGACCGGCATCGGCGGGGTGCAACTCGACGTTGACCTTGGCGGGCCCGTCACAAGCGTGAGCCCAAAGGGCGAGCTGCAGACGATAGGCTCATTCGAGTTCGAAGTACGCTACGACCGCAAACTGGTAAGCGTCCAGGTGAATCCGGGCGACCTGTTCGGAGACGAGGTCTTGCGCAGCGATGTGAGCTGCGCGACGACCGCGGGCCAGGGCTTCGTCCAGTTCCGCTGTAACGTCAAGGGTAAGGCAGGGATCCCGATAACCGGTCCCGGTACTCTGGCAGAAGTGGTCGTGCGTCCGACGGCAGATGTGTACTCGATGGTGATCCCCTCGCAGGAGAACGGCATCGCCACCCAGCTCATCAACCAGGGCTGCGAGTTGTCTGACCTCCAAGGCCATCCGATTGCGACGTCGCTCTGCGACGACGCAGACGTCACGCTGCGGTATCTGGAAGGCGACATGAACGCCGACTGTGTCGTCGACGTCCGCGACCAGCAGGAGACCGCGTTCCGATGGAACAGCCACACAGGCCAGCTGCTGTACAACAGCCGCTTCGACCTGGAGCCCGCCGCACCGAAGCTCGGCGACGGCGACATCGACGCACACGACCTGCAGGTGGTCTACGGACGGCACGGCAGCACCTGCACCGACCCGCACCCGGCGCAACCGCCGGTCGACCCGAAGGGTACTCCTCCGTCGACGCCAACGCCGCCGCCGGTCTAAACGGCGATAGCTCGCGGGAAACGTGAATCAACTGGGGCCTCTCGAACGTCGAGAGGCCCCGGCGTTTACGGCAACGCCCGCTGGTTGCTTAACTGAGCTGGCAGAAATGGGGAGAAGTGATCGAACGGTGGTGTGGGCGGGCAGCCACGCCGCGCCGCCCCTTCCTATGGTTCGTGCTTGGGGCCGATGATACCTGCAACGCGCAGCGACTCGATCTCGGGCCAAGAGTAGCCCGCTTCGAGGAGCACCTCTTCCGTATGCTGGCCGAGTTCCGGCGCGAGCGATCGGATGCGCGCGGGCGTCTTGCTGAGCTGCACCGGCGTCGCGACCATGCGAATGGGATCGTCGCCCTCGCGCGGCACATCGACGACGTACTCGTTCGCCAGCACCTGCGGGTCGCGCGAGAGCTCCTCGTAGTCCTGGACGCGAGCGCAAAACACGCCGCGAGCGTTCAGCTCGCGCACCCAGTGGTCCGCCGGCTGCGTCGCGAACGCCTCGTCGAAGATATCGATGAGCTGCTTCGCGTTCGTCGCCACGCGATCGCGGAAGTGAGCGAAGCGCTCGTCGTGCTCCAGCTCCGGCCGGCCGATG
>JBGQHA010000414.1:0-2512 GCA_041497735.1 Dehalococcoidia bacterium
CTACTACAGCACCGCCCGCCTCTGGGACGACGGCATCATCGATCCGCTGGACACGCGCGCCGTCCTGGCCCTGGGCATCAGCGCCTCCCTCAACGCTCCCATTACGGATACGCGGTTCGGCGTCTTCCGCATGTAGGCATGGCTCCGCCACAGCACGTCGAGCTCGACAGACAAGGCGCGGTCGCGACCGTCATGATCCGCCGACCCGAAGTGCACAACGCCTTCAACGAACGCACGATCACCGAGCTAGAAGACGCGTTCCGCGCGGCCGGCGACGACGCTGGAACCCGGCTCGTCGTTCTCGCTAGCGAGGGGCCGTCGTTCAGCGCCGGCGCGGACCTCGACTGGATGCGCCGCGCGGCCGAGGTCTCCGAGGAAGAGAACCTGCGGGACGCGGAAGCGCTGGCCCGCATGCTGCGGGCGGTGGCCGAATGTCCATGCCCGGTCGTCGCTCGCGTGCAGGGAGCGGCCTTCGGGGGAGGCGCCGGCCTCGTCTCCGCCGCCGACATCGCGATCGCCGGCGAGTCCGCGCGCTTCGGCTTCACCGAGACGCGCCTGGGTCTGGTGCCCGCCACGATCGCTCCCTATGTCGTTGAAAAGATCGGCGCTGGCTGGGCGCTTCGGCTGTTCCTCACGGGCGAGCGCTTTGGGGCGGACCGGGCGTCGGCGATCGGACTGGTCTATCGCGTTGTCAGGGACGCAGCGCTCGACGCCGCAGTCGACGAAGTGGTCACGGCCTTGCTCGCCGGCGGGCCGGAGGCACTGCGGACTTGCAAACAGCTGATCCGGCAAATCACGGCCGGTAGCGCAGGCATCGACGAGTATACGAGCGCGCTCCTCGCTCGCGTACGCTCGAGCGAGGAGGGGCGGGAGGGCATCCGCGCCTTTCTGGAAAAGCGTAAGCCGCGTTGGGTCGCGGAAGAGCATGTTTAGGAAGCTGCTGATCGCGAACCGTGGAGAAATCGCCCTCAGGATCTTGCGTACCTGCCGCGAGATGGGTATCACCACCGTCGCTGCCTACTCAGACGCGGACCGAGACGCCCTCCACGTCCGCCGCGCCGATGAGGCCGTGCGGATCGGACCGGCGCCGGCTGCCCAAAGCTACCTCTGCCTGGACGCCGTCGTCGACGCGGCGCGGCGCACCGGCGCCGAGGCCCTGCATCCCGGGTATGGGTTCCTCGCCGAGAACCCCGAGCTGCCTGAGATGTGCTCGGCGGCGGGCATCGCCTTTGTCGGGCCGCCCGCGAGCGCGATGCGGCTGATGGCCGACAAGGCGGCGGCGAGAGAGCTGGCGGCCGACCTCGGCGTGCCCGTCCTTCCCGGAGCCGCCATCACCTCCCACGATGACGCCGCCGCGCGCGAGCTTGCGGCCGGAATCGGGTTCCCGCTCATCGTGAAGGCGCTCGGTGGCGGCGGCGGCCGCGGCATGCGCTTCGTCCTCGCGCCGGAGCAACTTCCCGATGCGTTGGGGAGCGCTCGCCGCGAGGCGCTCGCCGCGTTCGGGGATGAGCGGTTGCTGCTGGAACAAGCCATCACCGGCGGCAGGCACATCGAGGTGCAGGTGCTGGCCGACGCCTCAGGTTGCGCCGTCCATCTGGGCGAACGCGACTGCTCGGTCCAGCGGCGCTACCAAAAGATCATCGAGGAGAGCCCCTCGCCGGCTGTATCGCCGGAGCTCCGGGAACGCCTGGTCGCGGCAGCGCTCGCGCTCGCGCGCGCCGCTCGCTACGTGAATGCGGGCACGGTCGAGTTCCTGGTCGATCGTGCCGGCGAGTTCTACTTCCTGGAGATGAACACACGCCTCCAGGTCGAGCACGGCGTGACGGAGCTGGTAACCGGTCTCGACCTCGTCGAGCTCCAGCTCCGCATCGCTGCCGGCGAGCCGCTGCCTGTGAAGCAGCACGACATCCGGTTCTCGGGACACGCGGTCGAGTGCCGTATCTACGCCGAAGATCCCGTCCGGGGCTACCTCCCGTCCAGCGGGCGGATCACGTACATGCTCCCGCCGGAGGGCGCCGGCATCCGGAACGATGTGGGGGTCGAGGCTGGCAGCGCTGTATCCACGGAGTACGACCCGCTGCTCGCCAAGCTATTGGTGCACGCGGCGTCGCGCGAGGAAGCGCTGGAACGCTGCACGCGTGCCTTGGACGCATACGCCATCGAGGGCATGAAGACCAACCTCGCTCTCCTCCGCGCCGTCGTGGCTGGCCGAGCGTTCGCCGCGGGCAACGCGGACATGACAACCCTCGAGCAGATGGCGCCGGAGCAGATGGCTCCTCGCCTGCCGGACAGCGTGCTCCTGGCGGCCGCCGCCTTCGACGTTGGCAGGCACCTAGCGGAGCGAGGCGGCGACGCCTGGGATCGCTTAGGACCATGGCGTATCGACGGGAGCAGACCGCTGGAGTACATCTACCACGGGGGTAGCTTTGCCTTGCAACTCCAGCGGCAGGTGGGCGCGGCCAACGCTTGGCGCGCGACGATGCGCGACGAGCACCACAACTTCGTCGCCGCC